>NZ_JBFARO010000046.1:0-58100 GCF_040677125.1 Actinomadura sp. NPDC049382 | reverse complement strand
CATCGCGGTCAGCCCGAGCGCGTACCGGCGGGTCTGCTCGTCCACCCGGACCAGCCGGCGGCTGCGCAGCGAGGTGAGGATCCGGTGGACGGCGGTACCGCGCGGAGCTGACCGAGAAGAAGGGTTCGGTCACCGCGGAGGTCGTCGACGCGGCCGTCGTGTCGGCGGCGGACGGCAAGGTCACCGTCCTGTCGTACGTCCGGCGGACGGTGCGCGCCGAGAACGCCGACCCGTCCCGCCTCCAGGACCCGATGCGCGCGACCGTGGTCAAGCAGGGGGGCGGGTGGCTGCTCGACAGCCTGTACTCGCTGAAGGCGGGCTCGCCCCGCGCCGACATGTCCGGCGCGACCTGGCCGGGGACGCAGGCGCGGGGAGCGGCCGGCGCGGTCTCCGGCGACCCGGCCGTGGCGCGCGGGACCCCGCTGGAGGTCGGCCTGCGCGCGGGCGGGACGGAGCAGCAGGTCACGGCCCTGGTGCTGGTCGGCGCGTGCAAGGGCGGCTGCACCGACGGCGACGCGGTCGAGATGCGCCGCCTCCTGCTCGAACGGGCGGGCGGCGGATGGAAGGTCGCGAAGTCCGAGGCGCTCTGAGACGCCGAAAGGGCGCCCCCTGCGCGGGGACGCCCCTTCGGCCGGGCGGCTCAGGACTCGCGGGCGTGGCGCCTGCGGGTCGCGGCCACCGCGGCGCTGCCCGCGCCGATGGCGGCGAGGCCGAGCGCCACCAGCGGCAGCGCGTCGGTGCCGGTGAACGGCAGCCCTTGGGGCGGGGTGAACTCGGCGGCGGTCGCGCCGGGGCCCAGGCCGGTGCCGGACGGCAGCTCCGGCGGCATCGGGGACGACGGCAGCGACGGCGGCTCCGGGGAGGAGCCGGGCGGCGCCGGCTCCCCGGGAGGCGACGGCGGTGACGGCGGGACGGGCGGGGTCGGCGGCGTGGGCGGGACCGGCGGGGTCGGGGGAGTCGGCGGCGTCGGCGCCTCGCAGCCCCCGCCGACGCAGGCGCCGGCCGACAGGTGCGCCGAGACGGGGGTGCCGCCGGCCGGGGCCACCGACGCGCCGAGATCGGCCTGGGCGCTGAGGAGCCGCCCGCCCGCGGACGCGGTGGCGCCCGCCGAGAGGGAGAGCCCGGTGCTCCCGGCGGGCGACGCGGCCCGGCCGTCCAGCCGCGTGCCCGCCTTGGCGGTGGCGTCGCTCAGCGACGCGCTCGCGCCGGCCCGGAGCCGGACGCCCGCGCCGGTGTCCTGCGTGCCGACGCCCGCGCCGACGTCGAGGCCGGCGCTCGCGGTCCGGGTGCGCTCGTCGTAGTCGAGCGTGGCGCCGACGCGCAGGTCGAGCAGCGGCTTCGCCTTCGGTGCGGCCGCCGCCTTCTTCGCCGGTGCTCTTCGGGTTTTCGCCTTCTTGGGTGTGATCAGCCTTTCCGTCTTCTTGATCGGCGCCTTCCGCGTCGTCACCGGTTTCGGGCGGGCCGTCTTCGGTTGAGCCGTCGTCGTCGGAGGGGTCGTGAGCTCGGCGAGGGGCGTGGAGGTCTCGGCGTGCGAGACGCCGCTCATGGCGGCGAAGCCGAGAACCGCGGCGCCGGCCGTCACCGCCAGTCTCCTACCGTGATGCACAGGTGCTCCTGAGTGATGGGTTGCACAACCTGCGAGCACGCTTGCACGTGACGTAGTCGATGTGAACATCGTTCGCGCCATTTGGGTAGAGGTTCACAAGAGGCTCCCGCGCGGGTTGTGCATCATTTCGCGAATGCTGGCCCGGCCGGTGCCGGCGGCCGATGCGCGATCAGCGGAGACGGCCCCCGATACTGGGAGGGTGAGCAGGGTCATCGCGGGCAGCGCGGGCGGGCGGCGGCTGGCCGTCCCGCCGGGACGGGACACCAGGCCGACCAGCGACCGCGCCCGGGAGGGCCTGTTCTCCACCGTCCTCGCCCTCCTCGGCCCGCTGGACGGGCTGCGCGTCGCCGACCTGTACGCCGGGTCCGGCGCGGTCGGGTTCGAGGCGCTGTCCCGGGGCGCCGCGCACGCGCTGCTCGTCGAGTCGCACCCGCGCGCGATGCGGGTCATCCGGCAGAACGCGGGCGCGCTCGGGCTGCCGGGCGCCGTCCCCTGCCCGGAGAAGGTGGAGCGGCTCGTCCGGCGCGGGCCCGGCGAGCCCTACGACCTGATCTTCGCCGACCCGCCGTACGCGCTCGCGGACGCGTCCGTCACCGCTCTCCTGGAGGACCTGCGCGACCACGGCTGGGCCGCCCCCGACGCCCTGGTCGTCGTCGAGCGCGCGTCCCGCGGACCCGCGCTGACCTGGCCCGACGGGTACGAAGCAGAGCGCGAGAGGCGTTACGGTGAGGCGGTTTTCTGGTACGGCCGCGCCAACGGCCGTTGACGGGGAGGGAGATCGGGTAAAGGCATGCCCATGAAGCCCGGTATCGACCGCGCGGTGGGACGCACCTGGGTCGTCGCCCTGGTCATGGCCGTCGCCCTGATGGCGAACATCACGTACGTGCAGGGCTTCCAGGCGCAGGACCTCCGGGACGACTCGCTCAACGCCCGCCAGTTCGACGACCGCTTCAAGATCGACCGGGGCCCGATCGTGGCGGACGGCCAGCGGCTCGCCTGGTCGGAGAAGCTCGACGACGGCCGCTACCAGCGCCACTACAAGGACGGCAAGGTGTTCGCGCCGGTCACCGGCTACTTCTCCGTGTTCTCCCAGACCGGCCTGGAGAGCGCCGCGAACCACTTCCTGGACGGCACCGACGCCCGCCTCGCCACCACCAACCTCGTCGACAAGCTCGTCGGCAACCACGTCCCCGGCGGGACGGTCGAGTCGACCATCGACGTCGGGGCGCAGCGCGCCGCCTACGCCGCGCTCGCGTCCAGCGGCGCCCGCCGCGCCGCGGCCGTCGTCCTCGACGCGAAGACGGGCGCGATCCGGGTGCTGGCGTCCACGCCGACCTACGACCCCAACGACGTGTCGACGCTCGACCGGCAGAAGGCCGTGAAGGCGTTCGAGCGGCTCAACGGCGAGAAGCTGAAGCCGCTGCTCGACAAGGCCACGCGGGAGCTGTTCCCGCCCGGCTCCACGTTCAAGACCGTCGTCGCCGCGGCCGCGCTGAAGTCCGGCGCCACCGCCGCGTCGCAGGTCAAGGCCGGCCGCAGCTACAAGCCGCCGGGCGCCGGGCAGGCGATCAACAACGACGCGGGCGACATCGGCGGGTCCTGCGACCTGAGCCGCATCCCGCTGGCGGAGTCGTACGCGCAGTCCTGCAACACCACGTTCGCGTTCATGGGCGCGGAGGAGCCCGGCAACGGCGCCGTCCACGAGGCGGCCGGCGGGTTCGGGTTCGGCGACCCGGTCGAGTACGCCGACGGCCTGCGGAGCGCCGCCAGCGCGTTCCCGACGACCGACCAGCCGTCGCTCAGCGCGCTCGGCTCCATCGGGCAGGGCAGCACGGTCGCCAGCCCGCTGCAGATGGCCATGGTCGCCGCCGGCGTCGTCAACGACGGGGAGGTCATGCAGCCGCACCTCGTCGACAGGCTGCGCGCCCCGAACGGCCGCACGGTCGACACGATCTCGCCGCAGCGGATGTCGCGGGCGCTGACGTCCGGGCAGGCGAAGCAGATGCGGGACATGATGGAGGCCGTCGTCGACCGGGGTACCGGCAAGACGCTGAAGGGGACGTCGATCGTCGGCGGCAAGACCGGTACCGCCGACATCGAGGGCGCCGCCTACAACGACCGCTGGTTCATCGGTTTCGGGCCGGGGAACGACGCGAAGTACGCGGTCGCGGTGATGACCGAGGCGCCCGGCTACGGCATCGAGTCGGGCCCGATCGCGGCCCGGATCCTCAAGGCCCTGGGCGACTGAGCGGCCCCCGGGCGGCATGCCCGGACCGCAGGCCCGGAGGGCGTACCCGGACGGCCGGGCGAGCCCGGGTGAAACCAGGCCGAATGCGATTTGGTACGTTCACGCCGCAGGTCAGAAACCGGGACCGAAGGGGTTCGCGTCGTGCGCCGTGTCGTCTGTCCGGGATCGTTCGACCCCGTCACCAACGGGCATCTCGACATCATCAGCCGCGCCTCCCGTCTGTACGACGAGGTGGTCGTCGCGGTGCTGATCAACAAGAACAAGAAGAGCCTGTTCACCGTGGACGAGCGCGCCGACATGATCGCCGAGGTCACCGCGGAGTACGGCAACGTCAAGGTCGACAAGTTCTACGGGCTCACCGTCGACTACTGCAAGGAGCAGGACATCCCGGTCATCGTCCGGGGGCTGCGGGCCGTCAGCGACTACGAGTACGAGCTGCAGATGGCCCAGATGAACCACCGGATCGCCGGCGTGGAGACCCTCTTCATGGCGACGAACCCGGAGTACGCCTTCCTGTCCTCGAGCCTGATGAAAGAGGTCGTGAAGTTCGGCGGGGACATCTCCGGACTCGTCCCCGACAGCGTCCACGCCCGCCTCGTGGACCGCCTCCAGCAGCAGGGCTGACGGCCCTCCCCGCCCCGTGAGCGGCGGACGGACGGGTCGCGAGTTGGGTCACCGCCCCGGGTTCGGTACCCTGGGACATCGGCCATCGACGGCGGCCGCCGTTCACCATGCCTCACGAAAGCAGGAATCCGCTGACACGCCTCGACCCCAACGCCCCTCTCGTGCTCGACACCCGAGCCCTGGGCCGGCAGCCGGGATCGTCGCGCGAGGAGCGCCTGACCGTGCCGGCACCGGAGGACTTCGGCGTCGAGATGGTGGGCGTCCCCGAGGGCGCCGCGATCGAGCTGGACCTCCGGCTCGAAGCGGTCCTGGAGGGGGTGCTCGTCACCGGCACGGCGACGGTCCCCCTGGAGGGGGAGTGCTCCCGCTGCCTCGACCCGATCGCCTCGTCCTTCGAGGCGGACTTCCAGGAGCTGTTCGTCTACGACGACACCCGCTCGGGCGGGAACGCCGACGACGATGAGCTCCGCCTCGAGGGCGACCTCATCGACCTCGAACCGGTCCTGCGGGACGCGGTGGTGCTCGCGCTGCCGCTGTCCCCGCTGTGCCGGGACGACTGCCCGGGCCTGTGCCCGGACTGCGGTGCGCGGCTCGCGGACGTCGAGCCCGGGCACCACCACGACGTCGCCGACCCCCGGTGGGCGGCGCTGCAGGACCTCGCCGGCGACATGGCGCCGGCGGACCCCGACCGGGGGAACGGGAGCTCCGGCACCCGTGGTTCATTCGACCGACGAGAAGGAAAGCAGGAGGGCTGACGTGGCCGTCCCGAAGCGGAAGAAGTCGCGCAGCAACACGCGGCACCGGCGCGCGCAGTGGAAGACCGCGGCGCCGAACCTGGTCGAGTGCCCGACGTGCCGCGACCACAAGCTGCCGCACACCGCGTGCGCGACATGCGGTACCTACGACCGGCGGCAGGTCATCACCCCGTCGGCCTGAGTCTTCTCGCATCCTGGGGGGCGGATCCGCGCGCGGCGCGGCCCGCCCCCCACGGTGCGGGACGGCACCACCCCGACCACCCCGGCGCGCGACGTCGGCGTGGTGACCGGCGCGGAGACCGCGCCCGGAGCCGTGGTGCACGCCGGGATCAGCCGACCGGCGCGCACCTCGTCTTCGCGGACATCCTCCCCGCCGCGCGTCCTCGCCGTCCCGGCCGTTCCGGCCGGCGCGCCGCATCAGCGACCGCGCCATGCGCGGTGCACGGCCTGCGAGGAGGGCCCGTGAGCGCCAAGAGGAGCGCACCCACGCCGGACCGCGCGGAACTGACCGCCGCGCTCGGCGTCGACGTGACCGACGAACTGCTCGAACGTGCCCTGACGCACCGTTCGTACGCCTACGAGAACGGCGGCCTGCCCACCAACGAGCGCCTGGAGTTCCTCGGCGACTCGGTGCTCGGGCTCGTCGTCACCGACACCCTGTTCCGCGGCCACCCCGACCTGCCCGAGGGGCAGCTGGCCAAGCTCCGCGCCGCCGTGGTGAACATGCGCGCCCTCGCGGGGGTCGCCCGCGGCCTCGGCGTCGGCGCGCACATCCGGCTCGGCCGCGGCGAGGAGGGCACCGGCGGCCGCGACAAGGCCTCGATCCTCGCCGACACCCTGGAGGCGCTGATCGGCGCCGTCTACCTGGACCGCGGCCTCGACGAGGCGTCCGCCCTCGTCCACCGGCTCTTCGACGCGCTGATCACCCGGTCCGCGGGCCTCGGCGCCGGGCTGGACTGGAAGACCTCGCTGCAGGAGCTCACGGCCGTGGAGGAGCTCGGCGTCCCCGAGTACCACGTCGCCGAGAGCGGCCCCGACCACCAGAAGACGTTCCGCGCGTCGGTGCGGGTCGGCGGGAAGACCTACGGCTCGGGGGAGGGCCGCAGCAAGAAGGAGGCCGAGCAGCACGCGGCCGAGGCCGCCTGGAACGAGATACGCGCGCTCGTCGTGGAGCGGGACGCCGGCGAGCAGACCGGCGGGCAGACCGGTGAGGCGGCGCAGGCCGGTGCCTGAGCTGCCCGAGGTCGAGGTCGTCCGGCGCGGCCTCGACCAGTGGACGACCGGCCGGACGATCGCGTCCGCGGAGGTTCTGCACCCCCGCTCGGTGCGCCGCCACGAGGCGGGCCCGGCCGACTTCGCCGCCCGCCTCGCCGGCCGCGCGATGCGCGCGCCCCGCCGCCGCGGCAAGTACCTGTGGATCCCGCTCGACGGCGAGTCCGAGGCGGTGCTGGCCCACCTCGGCATGAGCGGGCAGCTGCTCGTCGGCGACCCCGGCCGCGAGCGCGAGAAGCACCTGCGCGTCCGGGTCGGCTTCGACGACGGCGGCCACGACCTGCGCTTCGTCGACCAGCGGACCTTCGGGCACCTGATGCTCACCGACCTCGTCCCGGACGCGCACGCCGCCGGGTCGCTCGTCCCCGAGCCGATCGTGCACATCGCCGCCGACCCGCTGGAGGACGCCTTCGACCCCGAGGCGTTCTTCCGGGCCCTGCGGCGCCGCAAGACGGGGATCAAGCGGGCCCTGCTCGACCAGTCGCTGATCAGCGGCGTCGGCAACATCTACGCCGACGAGGCGCTGTGGCGGGCCAGGCTGCACTGGGCGCGCCCCACCGAGACGATGACCCGCGCGGAGGCCACGCGCCTCCTGGAGGCCGCACAGGAGGTCATGGGCGCCGCCCTCGCGGTCGGCGGGACGTCCTTCGACAGCCTGTACGTCAACGTGAACGGCGAGAGCGGCTACTTCGAGCGCTCCCTGGACGCCTACGGCCGCCGCGACGAGCCCTGCCGCCGCTGCGGGGCGCCCATCCGCCGCGACGAGTTCATGAACCGCTCGTCCTACAGCTGCCCGGTGTGCCAGCCGCGCCCCCGGCGGGCGCACTACTAGGGTTTCCTCGCGTGACGGACGACGAGGAGAACGTGCGGCTCACGGCCTGGGTGCGCGGACGCGTCCAGGGCGTCGGGTTCCGCTGGTGGGTGCGGTCGCGGGCGCTGGAACTCGGCCTGGCCGGCAGCGCCACCAACCTGAGCGACGGCCGCGTCGAGGTGGTGGCCGAGGGCCCGCGCGGCCGGTGCCGCGACCTGCTCGACCTGCTGGGCGGCGACGGCGGCGCCGGCCGTCCCGGCAAGGTCACCGGCGTCACCGAGCGCTGGAGCGACCCGCGCGGCGAGGCCGCCGGTTTCGTGGAGCGGTGACGGGTAGGGAGTTCCGGTTTGTACCTGCTAAACTAGTAGAGGAAGGTTGTTACCGGCCTGTGATGTGCGGCTTGACCAGGACACCGGCCGGTGCGACTCTAGACGATACGCGCACCGACTTCAGCTGATTCTCGTGCGCGATCCCTGCTGGTTACTCAGCGTGGAGGACCCTTAGTCATGGCGAAGGCTCTACTCGGCCACGTCGGCGGTCCCGACCCCCGGATGGTCGCGGAGATGCGGCGCCTGCAGCAGCGCGTACGTGACCTGGAGGCCGAACTCGTACGGCTCCAGGCGGAGAACGACGCGCTTGCGACGGCGACGGACGACGATGTGATGTCGCTCGCGGTGAAGGACCGCGAACCCGCGCTGACCTGATCTCGGCGCGTCATCCTCAAAACACAGGGACGTCGAACCTCGGCGTCCCTAGGTGTTTGTTTACTTCACCCTTGGCGTCAGGCGCTGGGGCGCCTTACACGTCGCAGACCTGCAATGCGTGCGGGCACCGCGCCCGGGACAACCGCGAGAGCCAAGCGGTGTTCCGGTGCACGGCCTGCGGGCACCGGGCCAACGCCGACGTCAACGCCGCACGCAACATCCGAGACACCGCCGTGGGGCGCACGGTGGCCGCGCGGGGAGGCACGCCGTTGGGCGGGCCGGTGAACCGCGAACCTCAACCCGCTCTCCTCTCCGTATAGGGGACGGTTGGAATCCCCCGCCTTCAGGCGGGGGAGGACGTCAATCGGCACAGATCTGGTCTTGTCCGGGTCTGGGCCGTGGCGTTGGCCCTCTTTGGCGGCTGCGGTCGCTTGTGGCGCGCTGTGCTGATTGTCATCGTGCCGGGGTGCCGTGGTGGGGCCATAGCTCAATTGCATGACCTGCCCTTCGGTCACTGTCTGTCGGGGCGGTGGGGTGGGTGCATCCTGGGGAACGGCTTCGGCCTGGGATATGTGGTCAAAATGTGGCAAAGGTTTCGGGGGTTCGGGGCGGCCGGAACCGGGGGTTCTGCGTTGATCTTTGGAATCGTGGCATCGGACCGGGGCGGGGCGTGACTCGCCGGGTCGTCGGGGCGGGTACGCGATAGCCTCTAGCGTTGCGATTCCGGGCCGCGGAGCGAGGGAGGGACGGCGGGTGTACCTGAAGACGTTGACGCTGCGCGGCTTCAAGTCCTTCGCGTCGTCCACCACGCTCAAGTTCGAGCCGGGGATCACGGCCGTCGTGGGGCCGAACGGGTCGGGCAAGTCCAACGTCGTGGACGCGCTGGCCTGGGTGATGGGCGAGCAGGGCGCCAAGTCGCTGCGCGGCGGCAAGATGGAGGACGTCATCTTCGCCGGCACGGCGAACCGGGCGCCGCTCGGGCGCGCCGAGGTCGTGCTGACGATCGACAACGCCGACGGGGCGCTGCCGATCGACTACACCGAGGTGACGATCAGCCGGCTGATGTTCCGGTCGGGGTCCAGCGAGTACGCGATCAACGGCGACTCGTGCCGGCTGCTCGACATCCAGGAGCTGCTGTCGGACTCGGGCATCGGGCGCGAGATGCACGTCATCATCGGGCAGGGGCAGCTCGACCGCGTCCTGCACTCGGGCCCGGAGGGGCGCCGGGCGGTGATCGAGGAGGCCGCCGGCGTCCTCAAGCACCGCAAGCGCAAGGAGAAGGCGCTGCGGAAGCTGGACGCGATGCAGGGCAACCTGACCCGCGTCCAGGACCTCACCGGCGAGCTGCGCCGCCAGCTGAAGCCGCTCGGCAAGCAGGCCGAGATCGCGCGGCGCGCGGCGGTGATCCAGGCCGACCTGCGGGACGCGCGGCTGCGGCTGCTGGCCGACGACCTCGTCACGCTGCGGACGAGGCTGGAGCAGGAGGCCGCCGACGAGGCCGCGATCCGGGAGCGCCGCACCGAGACGGAGCGGGCGCTGGGCGAGGCGCAGCGGCGCGAGGCCGTCCTGGAGGCGGAGGAGGCCGAGCAGGCGCCGAAGCTCGCCGAGGTCCAGGACACCTGGTTCCAGCTGTCGGCGCTGAAGGAGCGGTTGCGGGGCGTCGCCGACCTCGCCGCCGAGCGGCACCGCAACGCCGCGGAGGCGCGCGAGGAGGAGCGGCGGGGCCGCGACCCCGAGGACATGGAGCGCGAGGCCGCCGAGATCCGCGAGCAGGAGGAGCTGCTCCGCGCCGCGCTGGACGAGGCGCAGGACGGCCTCGCCGACGCCGTGGAGCAGCGGACGGGCGTCGAGGAGGCCCTCGCGGCCGAGGAGCGCCGCCTGCAGGCCGCCGCGCGCGCCGCCGCCGACCGCCGCGAGGAGCTGGCCCGGCTGCGCGGCCGGGTCGAGGCGCTGCGCAGCAAGGCGCAGGCCGGCCGGTCGGAGATCGGACGGCTCGCCGACGCCCGCGAGGAGGCCGAGCAGCGCGCCGACGACGCCCGGGTGGAGTTCGAGGCGTTCGAGGCCGAGGTCGTCGAGGACCCCGCGCTCGCCGCCGAGCACGAGGCCGCGCAGGAGGCGCTCGCCACCGCGAAGGACGCCGCCGAGGCCGCGCGCGCCGGCGTGGACGGTCCGCGCGGGGCGCTGAAGGAGGCGCGGGGCGCGGTGGGCGCCGCGCGGTCCGCCGACCAGGCCGCGCAGAAGAAGGTCACGGCGCTGCAGGCGCGGATCGAAGCCCTGAACCTGACGCTGGCCAGCGCCGCCGACGGCGGCGAGGCGCTGCTGTCGGCGGGCGCGGACGGTTCCCTCGAAGGCGTGCTGGGCACGGTCGCGTCGCTGCTGAACGTCCGGTCCGGGTACGAGACGGCGGTCGCCGCGGCCCTGGGCAACGCCGCCGAGGCCATCGCCGTCGGCTCGCTCGACACGGCCGAGGCCGCGCTGGCGCTGCTGCGCTCCCGCGACGCCGGGCGCGCCGGGCTGATCGTCGGCGGGGGAGCGGTCACGCCGGGCGCGCGGGTGCCGGGCGTCGACTACGCGATCGACGCGGTGACCGTCCCCGAGGTCGTGCGGCCCGCCATGGAGCATCTCCTGCGGGACGTGGCGGTCGTCGACGACGTGCCGTCCGCCGCCGCGCTCGTCCGGCGGGAGGCGTCCCTGCGCGCCGTGACGCGCGACGGCGAACTCGTCGGGGCGCACTGGGCGCAGGGTGGTGCGAGCAGCGGGCAGGGCCTTCTGCAGATGCGCGCGACCCTTGACCAGGCCACCGAGGATCTGGCCGCCGCGGAGACGGCGGCCGGGGTCGCCGCCGACGAACTCACTGCGTCGATTGAGCGCGAGCAGTCCGCCCAGATGGCATTGGAGGCTGCGGAGGCCGCCGCTGGCGAGGCCCAGGCGAGCGTGAACCAGGCCCAGGCCGAGCTTGACCGCGTCCGCGCGCGCGTGCGCGAGTTCGACGCGCAGGCGGCGCAGGAGGCCAAGCGCGCCGCGCGCTTGGAGGCCGACGTCCGGGCCGCGCGCGGCGAAGTGGAACGGCTCACCAAGGCGCTGGACGCCGCCACCGAGTCGCTGGAGCGCGACACCCAGGCGGCCGAGGAACTGGCGATGCGGCTCGCCGAGTCGGAGGAGGCCGCGGAGGTCGCCGACGAGGCCGGGCACGACACCGAGGCGCGCGACGAGCTGCACGCCCGCAGCCAGGAACTGCGGTCCGCCGAGATGGAGGCGCGGCTGTCGGTCCGCACCGCCGAGGAGCGCGTGCAGGCCATCACCGGCCGCGCCGACGCCCTCGAACGCGGCGCCCGCCGCGAGCGCGAGGAGCGCGCGCGGGCCGCGCAGCGCCGCGCCCGCCGCGAGGAGCAGGCCAGGGTCGCCAAGGCCGTCCACCGCGGCGCCCGCACGTCCCTCGACCGCATCGAGCACTCCCTCGCCGCCGCCGTCCGCCGCCGCGAGGCCGCCGAGCAGGCCAAGGCCGCGCGCGAGGCCGAGCTGAAGGTCGTCCGCACGCAGGTCCGCGAGCTGTCGGCGACCCTGGAGCGCCTCGTCAACGTCGTCCACGGCAACGAGGTCGCCCGCGCCGAGCAGCGGCTCCGGCTGGAGCAGTACGAGCAGCGGGCCCTGGAGGAGTTCGGCCTGGAGGTCGAGTCGCTCGTCGCCGAGTACGGCCCGGACCAGCCCGTCCCGCCCGACCCGGAGAAGGGGGAGGACGCCCGGCCCGTCCCCTACGACCGGGCCGTCCAGGAGAAGCGCGCCAAGGTCGCCGAGCGGCAGCTCAACCAGCTCGGCAAGGTCAACCCGCTCGCCCTGGAGGAGTTCGCGGCGCTGGAGGAGCGGCACGCGTTCCTCACCTCGCAGCTGGAGGACCTCAAGAAGACCCAGCGGGAGCTGCTCGGCCTGGTCAAGGAGGTCGACGACCGCGTCCAGGAGGTGTTCGCCGCCGCCTACGACGACACGGCCCGCGAGTTCGAGCGGATCTTCGCGCGGCTGTTCCCCGGCGGCGAGGGCAGCCTGTCGCTGACCGTGCCCGACGACATGCTCACGACCGGGGTCGAGGTGTCGGCCCGCCCGCCCGGCAAGAAGGTCAAGCGGCTGTCGCTGCTGTCCGGCGGCGAGCGGTCGCTGGTCGCCATCGCCTTCCTCGTCGCCGTGTTCAAGGCCCGCCCGTCGCCGTTCTACGTCCTGGACGAGGTCGAGGCCGCGCTGGACGACACCAACACCCAGCGGCTCATCACCGTCTTCGAGGAGCTGCGCGAATCGTCCCAGCTCATCGTCATCACCCACCAGAAGCGCACCATGGAGGGCGCCGACGCCCTCTACGGCGTCAGCATGCGCGGCGACGGCGTCACCCAGGTCGTCAGCCAGCGGTTGAGCTAATTGCTTCGCCCTCGGCGGGCGGCGCTGGCGCGCCTTCCTTCCACGGGCCAAGCGGCGATCGCTGCATCGCTCCGGCTCGCCTTGCGGCTCGCTGCGCGATCAGGTTCTTGCTTCGCTCGAACCTGGCTTCGCACGCGATCGCAACGTTGAGGTCGTCGCGGGCCGGGCTTACGGACGTGTGCCTTGATGCCGGTGGCGTGTTGCGGATTTCATATGGCCGTAATATTCGCGGGCGGTGATTGGAGCGTTGCATCGCCTATCTGTCCGCAATTCGGACGGGCGTGGAATCTTTTCTACCCGGCAATAACTGATTGATTACGGGCGCGTTGTCGCCGGTGACGTACGCGCCACGTGATCCGCGTGCACGGACGGTGATGCGGTGGCGACGCTGGCGGGCTTGTGCGGGGTCCAGGGCTTCCACTACCCATGTGCACCGTGGTTCTTCGGCTCCCCTCACCGGGTGCCCCCGCCCGGTACGGAGGACCGTGGGAGAGGTGCTGCCCATGGACGCCCGCAAACTCAAGGACAATTTCACCCTGGTCGGCGCGAACGGCGTGGACGTCGCCGAGTATTTCTACGCCGACCTTTTCGCGCGTGAGCCGCGGCTCAGATCGATGTTCCCGGCCGCGATGGCGAAGCAGCACGAGGTGCTGCTCGCGGCGCTGTCGCAGATCGTCTCGTCCGTCGACGACCCGGACGCGCTCGTGCCGTTCCTGCGGGACCTCGGCCGCCGCCACCACGGCTTCGGCGTCGCCGCCGACCACTACGCGCCCGTCGGCGCGAGCCTGCTCGCCACCCTCGCCCACTTCAGCGGCCCCGCGTGGAACGCGGACCTCGAACGCGACTGGACGGCCGCCTACGGCGTGGTCGCCCAGGTCATGACGGAGGCCGCCGCCGAGCCCGTCTCCTGATCCGCGTGGACGCCCAGCGGCTGAAGGACAGCTTCGACCGGGTCGCGGGACAGGGCGACGCCGTCGCCCTGTTCTTCTACTCCGACCTGTTCGTGCGCAACCCCCACCTGCGCGACATGTTCCCCGTCGGGATGAGCGGCCAGCGGGACAAGCTGCTGCGCGCCCTCGGGCAGATCGTCGCCCAGGTCGACGACCTGCCGGCCCTCGTCCCGTTCCTGCGGCAGCTCGGCCGCGACCACCGGCGGTTCGGGATCGTCGCCGAGCACTACCCGCACGTCGGCGCCAGCCTCCTCGCCACCCTGCGGCACTTCACCGGCGACGACTGGACCGACGACGTCGAGGGCGACTGGAACGCCGCCTACACCCTGGTCGCCAAGGTCATGCTGGAGGCCGCCGACGAGCACGCCCTCACGACCCCCGCCTGGTGGAACGGCCAGGTCGTCGCGGTCGAGCGGCGCCGGTTCGACATCGCCGTCCTGCGCGTCCAGCCGGACCGGCCGCTGCCCTACCGGCCCGGCCAGTCGGTCGCGCTGGAGGTGCCGTCGCGGCTGCGGCACTGGCGGTACTACTCGATGGCGAACGCGCCCCGCCCCGACCACACCGTCGACTTCCACGTCCGGCTGGTGGACGGCGGGCCGGTGAGCCCCGTCCTGGTGCGCGGCACCGAGACCGGCGACCGGGTCCGGATGGGCGCGCCGATCGGCACGCTCACCCTGGACGAGGACTCGCCGCGGGACGTCCTGCTCGTCGCGGGCAGCACCGGCCTGGCCCCGCTCAAGGCGATCCTGGAGCAGATCTCGCGGCGTCCCGTCCCGCCGCGCGTGCACCTGTTCTTCGGCGCCCGCACCCGCGACGGCCTGTACGACCTGGAGGACCTGACCAAGCTGGCCGGCGGGTTCCCCTGGCTCACCGTCGTCCCCGCCGTATCGGACGAACCCGGCGGACACGGCTTCTCCTCCGTCCTCACGTCGGGTGACGGCGACGTCGAGCACGGCAACCTGTCGGACGTCGTGGCCAGGCACGGCCCCTGGGACGGCCGAGACGCCTACGTCTGCGGGCCGTCCGCGATGGTCGGCCACACCGTCGAGCAGCTGGCCCGCCTCGGCGTGGCCCGCGACCGCATCCGCCTGGAAACCTTCCCAGACGCACAGAGGTGAGCGCGTTGAACTCCCCGAACCTTCCCGTGGTGTCCGCCGGCACGCGGCTGACCCCGGGCGAGCTCCGCTCGGTGGTGTTCGCGCGGGCCGCCCTCGGTCGCCGCGGCTACGACGAGGAGCAGGTCCGCGGCTTCCTCGCCTACGTCGAGGACGAACTCGTCCAGATCTTCACCGACAAGGCCGCGCTCGCCGACGAGGTGAACCGGCTGCGCGCCCAGGCGGCCAAGGGCGGCGGCACCGGCGTGATGGCGCCCGAGGACGCCCACTTCCAGGCCGTCCGGATCCTGTCGCAGGCCCAGCAGACCGCCGACCTGTACGTCGCGGACGCCGAGCGCTACACCCGCGAGCTGGCCCACGAGGCGCGGCTGCACCGGGAGGCGATCCTCTCCGACGCCAAGGGACGCGCCGAGCACCTGCTGGAGGACGCCCACCGCAAGGCCGCCGCCGTGGCCGACGCGGCCGTCCGCTCCACGGAGGAGACCCGGCCCGTCCCCCTGCCCGACGACGAGCGCCGCTCGATGGAACGGGAGATCGCCTACCTGCGCACCTACAGCGACGTCTACCGCACCCACCTGCGCTCCTATCTGGAGGCCCTCCTCCGCAACGTCGACGAATGGGAGACCTCCGAACGGGCATCGTTGCCAAGCCGATCACCGGACCCGCAATGACCTGAGCGACGGGTGGAAAGCTCGGTCTTCTGGGTTCGAAGCTCGGCCACCGGCTACGGGCAGGCACGCGGAGCGAGCTCTGCGAGCGCAGCGGGCCTGCCCGCCGAGCCGGGCGACCGCAGCGACACGCCACAAACCCGCACGGTCACAACACACCAGCACCGTGGCGTGAGGATCGACCGGCTCGCAACGGGGGTTCCAGGGGGTCGCCCCCCTGGGCCAACACAGTGTGAGGATCGACCGGCTCGTGACGGGGGTTCCAGGGGGTCGCCCCCCTGGGTAGACACAGCCCCCCTGGGAGAACGTGCAAAACTTGGGGGCGCTATGGAATATCTGATCGTCATCGCCGCGCTGGCCGCCGTCGCTCTGATCGTCGGTGGCATCACGCTGCTGAGGCCCCGCCGTACCCGCCCGCGCCCGCCGGTGGAGCGCCCGACGGAACGCACCGGCGGCGCCACGGCCGTCGACGAGGCGGAGGCGCCCACCGTCGAGGCGCCGCCGACGGAGGTGCCCGCTCCGCGTCCCACGATCGAGATCGAGAAGCCGCCGCCCGGTGCGGGGCGTCTCGTCCGGTTGCGGGCCCGGCTCGCGCGCTCCCAGAACACGTTCGGCAAGACCCTGCTCGGCCTGCTGTCGCGCGACACGCTCGACGAGGACGCGTGGGAGGAGATCGAGGACACGCTCATCACCGCCGACATGGGCGCGGCGGTGGCCCGCCAGGTCACCGACGACCTGCGGACCCGCGTCCAGGTGCTCGGCACCCGCAGCCCCGAGGACGTCCGCGGGCTGCTGAAGGACGAGCTGGTCAAGCAGATCGGCCCGGATCTCGACCGCTCGCTGCGCACGGAGGGGCACGGCGACCGTCCGGCGGTGCTGATGGTCGTCGGCGTCAACGGCACCGGCAAGACCACCACCTGCGGCAAGCTCGGCCGGGTCCTGGTCGGGGACGGCAACACGGTGGTGCTCGGCGCCGCCGACACCTTCCGCGCCGCCGCGGCCGACCAGCTGGAGACCTGGGGGACGCGCGTCGGGGCGCAGGTCGTCCGCCGGGACGAGGGCGCCGACCCGGCGAGCGTGGCGTTCGACGCGGTCAAGCAGGGCATCGAGTCCAAGGTCAACGTGGTGATCATCGACACGGCGGGCCGGCTGCACACCAAGACCGGGCTGATGGACGAGCTGGGCAAGGTCAAGCGCGTCGTGGAGAAGCAGGCGACGGTGGACGAGGTCCTGCTCGTCCTGGACGCGACGACCGGGCAGAACGGCATGCAGCAGGCACGCGTGTTCGCGGAGGTCGTGAACGTCACCGGTGTCGTGCTGACCAAGCTGGACGGCACCGCGAAGGGCGGCATCGTCGTCCAGGTGCAGCGGGAGCTGGGCGTGCCGGTGAAGCTCGTCGGGCTTGGGGAGGGGCCGGACGACCTCGCCCCGTTCGAGCCGGAGGCGTTCGTGGACGCGATCCTGGGTGACTGAAATAGACCTCTAATCGGTTAAAAACGGCATGTGAGGAATTAGAAACACGCACGAAACACCCCGGTTGCGCTTTTCACACCGGTGAAACGCGGGAGCCCCGCGCGCGAAACCGCCGAGGTCGAGTCTCTGAGCAGTTCGAAGTTCCCTGGCGAGGAGGGACTCTCTCAGAGATGAAGATCGATAGCGGTAATACCGCCTGGATGCTGACGAGCACCGCGCTCGTCCTGCTGATGACACCCGGGCTCGCCTTCTTCTACGGAGGCATGAGCCGCGCCAAGAGCGTGCTCAACATGATGATGATGAGCTTCGTCAGCATCGCCGTGGTGGGCATGGCGTGGGTCGTCTACGGCTACTCCCTCACGTTCGGCGACGGCGGCGCCCTCAGCGCGTTCATCGGCGGGTTCGGCGACTGGGGGCTCGTCGGCCTGGAGAAGGCCGCGACGGCCGACGACGGCACGGGCATCCCGCAACTGGTGTTCGTGGCCTTCCAGGCGACGTTCGCCATCATCACCGTCGCCCTGATCAGCGGCGCCGTCGCCGACCGCGCCAAGTTCGGCGCCTGGGTCGTGTTCACCCTGGTGTGGGCCACGCTCGTGTACTTCCCGATCGCCCACTGGGTGTGGTGGTCGGACGGCCGGGACGGCGGCAAGGCCGGCTGGCTGTTCGACCTCGGCGCCCTCGACTTCGCGGGCGGCACGGTCGTCCACATCAACGCCGGCGTCGCGGCGCTCGCGCTGGTGCTCGTCCTCGGCAAGCGCAAGGGCTGGCCGAAGGAGCCGATGCGCCCGCACAACCTCCCGTTCGTCCTGCTCGGGGCCGGGCTGCTGTGGTTCGGGTGGTTCGGCTTCAACGCCGGGTCCGCGCTCGCCGCCGGCGAGACCGCGGCCGTCGCGTTCGTCAACACGCTCGCCGCGACCTGCGCCGCCGCGTTCGCCTGGATCGTCGTCGAGAAGCTGCGCGACGGCGCGTCCACCACGCTCGGCATCGCCTCCGGCGTCGTCGCCGGGCTGGTCGCCGTCACCCCGGCCTGCGCATTCATCACCCCGCTCGGCGCCATCGCCCTCGGCCTCGTCGCCGGCGCGGTCTGCGCGTTCGCGGTCGGGCTGAAGTACCGGCTCGGCTACGACGACTCGCTCGACGTGGTCGGCGTCCACATGGTCGGCGGCATCGTCGGCGCCCTGCTCATCGGCCTCCTGGCCACCACCGCCGTCAACGACGCCGGCGCGGACGGGCTGCTCGCCGGCGGCGGGTTCGCGCTGCTCGGCAAGCAGGCCGTCGCCGTCCTGGCGACCCTCGTCTACTCCTTCGCCGTGACCTACGGGATCGCCAAGGTCATCGACCGGGTGATGGGCTTCCGGATCAGCGACGACAACGAGGCCGCCGGCATCGACAGCACGGCGCACGCGGAGACCGCCTACGACTTCGGCACCATCCGCGCGGGCATCGGCTCCGGGGCGACCGCGGCCGCGCCCGCCCCCGCGAAGAAGGTTGAGGCGTAGGGATGAAGCTCATCACGGCGGTCATCAAGCCGTTCAAGCTGGACGAGGTCAAGAAGGCCCTGGAGACCTTCGGGGTCAAGGGCATGACCGTCAGCGAGGCCAGCGGCTACGGCCGGCAGAAGGGCCACACCGAGGTCTACCGGGGTGCCGAGTACCAGGTCGACCTGGTGCCCAAGCTCCGGATCGAGGTCCTGGTGGACGCGGCGGACGCCGACGACATCATCGACGTGATCGTCCGCGCCGCCCGCACCGACAAGATCGGCGACGGCAAGGTGTGGGCGGTCCCCGTGGACACCGTCGTCCGCGTCCGCACCGGCGAGACCGGCCCGGAAGCCCTCTAGGACGCCCATGACCGACTCCGCGCCCCGCAGCCCCCGGCCACTGCCCTCGGCACGGCCCGAGACGCCGTCCGGCCGGGGGCGACGGGCCGGAGAAGCCGACGCGGTCCCGGCCGCCCGCGCCTCCCTCGCGGCGGCGCGGGCGTCGCGCGCCACCGACCTGGACCGCCACCTGGCGGCCCTCCTGTCCGCTGCCCTGTCACCGGACGCGACCGCGCCTCCGGCCACGCCCGCGCGCGCCCCGGCGGCTGTGATCTCCGGTGGGGTCGCGCTGGCCGCGGTGGGGAGCCACGCGCGCCGGGAGCTGACGCCCGGGGGCGATCTCGACCTCGTCCTCCTGCACCGCGGCAGGGCCGACGTCGCCGGGATCGCCGACCGGGTCTGGTACCCGCTGTGGGACTCCGGGACGCGGCTCGACCACTCCGTCCGCACCGTCCACGAGGCCCGGACCGTCGCCCGCGGCGACATGAAGGCCGCGCTGGGGCTGCTGTCCGTGCGCCGCGTCGCGGGCGACCACACCCTCGTGGACGAACTGCGCGCCGCCGTCCTCGCCGACTGGCGCGCCGACGCCGCCGTCCGGCTGCCCGAACTGGCGGCGATGTGCCGGGAGCGCTGGGAGGCCCAGGGCGAACTGGCCTTCCTCCTCGAACCCGACCTCAAGGAGGCCCGCGGCGGGCTGCGCGACGTCCACGTGATGCACGCCGCCGCCGCGTCCTGGGCGGCGTCCGCCCCCGACGGCCGGGTCAGGGCCGCCCACGACCTGCTCCTCGACGTGCGGCACGCGCTGCACGAGGTCACGGGCCGCTCCACCGACCGCCTCGTCCTGCAGGAGCAGGAGGCCGTCGCCCGCGCCCTCGCCCTGCCGGACGCGGACGTCCTGCAGCGCTCCGTCGTGGACGCGGCCCGCACGATCACCTACGCGGGCTCCACCCTGTGGCGGCGCGTCGACCGCTTCACCCGCCCCGCGCCCGGCGACGTCTCCACCGCCCTCCGGCCGCCGGCCGGCCCCGCACGGGCCGCCGAGCGGCGTCCCGTCGGCGACGGCGCCGTCGAGTACGAGGGCGAGGTGGTGCTCGCCCGGAACGCCGACCTCGGCGACCCCGCTCTCGTCCTCCGCGTGGCCGCCGCGGCGGCCCAGGCGGGGCTGCCGCTCGCTCCCGCGACGGCGGCGAGGCTCGCCGAGTCCGCCGCCCTGCCGCCGGTGCCGTGGCCCTCCGGCGCCCGCGACGCGCTCGTCTCCCTGCTCGGCGCCGGTCCCGCCGCCATCGCCGTCTGGGAGGCCCTCGACCGGGCCGGGCTGATCGTCCGGCTGCTGCCCGAATGGGAGCACGTCCGGAACCGGCCGCAGCGCAACCCCGTGCACCGCTACACGGTGGACCGCCACCTCGTGGAGACCGCCGCCGGCGCCGCCGCCCTCACCCGCGAGGTCGCCCGCCCCGACCTCCTGCTCGTCGGCGCCCTGTTCCACGACATCGGCAAGGGCCGGCCCGGCGACCACTCCACCGCGGGTGCCGCCGCCGTCCGCGGCATCGGGACGCGCCTCGGGTTCCCCGAAGACGACGTCCGCGTCCTCGAAACCCTCGTCCGCCACCACCTGCTGCTCCCCGACACCGCCACCCGCCGCGACATCGACGACCCCGTCACCGTGCAGCACGTCACCGGCGCCGTGTCCGGGGTGCCGGGCCGCGAACGCGAGATCCTCGACCTCCTCGCCGCCCTCGCGATCGCCGACGGC
Organism: Actinomadura sp. NPDC049382; assembly: GCF_040677125.1. NCBI lineage: Bacteria > Bacillati > Actinomycetota > Actinomycetes > Streptosporangiales > Thermomonosporaceae > Actinomadura > Actinomadura sp. NPDC049382. Next base: position 37,898 of record NZ_JBFARO010000046.1, on the reverse strand, counting down.
GCCGCCACCGGACCCGCCGCCTGGGGCGCCTGGAAGGCCGGCCTCGTCGCCGAACTGGCCCGCCGCGCCGCCGCCGCCCTCACCGGCGGGACGCCGCCGCCCCCGCCCGTCCTCGACCCCGCCCACCTGGCCCTGGCCCGCCATGACGGCGCGGCCGTCCGCGTCACCGGCTCCCGGATCACCATCGCCGCCCCTGACCGCCCGGGCCTCCTCTGGCGCGCGGCCGGCGTCCTGGCCCTGCACAGGCTGGCCGTGAAGACCGCCCGCACGATCTCCGCCCCCGCGCCGGACGGGCAGGAACGTCCGCCGCACTCGGACGGGAAGCCCGCGAAACCGGTCGCGAGCGAGACGGCCGTCCTGGACTTCACGGCGATCCCGGAGTTCGGCACCCCGCCGGACCCGGCCGGGCTGGAGGCGGACCTGCGCCGCATGCTGGCCGGGCGCCTGGACGTGGCCGACCGCCTGGAGCGGCGGGCACGGTCGATGCGGACGCGTCCCGGAGTGACGGTGCCGCCCCCGCGCGTCATGATCCTCGACGACGCGTCGCGCACGGCGACCGTCATCGAGGTGCGCGCCCACGACCGCCCCGGCCTGCTGTGGCGGATCGGCCAGGCGCTGGGCTCCCGCGACCTGCACATCCGCGCCGCCCAGGTCGACACCCACGGCGCAGAGGCCGTGGACGTCTTCTACGTGGTGAACGACGAGGGCCATCCCCTCGACGACCCCGCCGCCCTGAAGGCCGTACAAGCCCAAATCCTCGCAACCCTCGCCTGACCACCCCATACCGGCGATACCGAGCCAGGCAACGGTCCCGCTGGACGTGACCCCAGCGCCGACCGCCGAGGGCGAAGCAACAGGCAGGACGACCCGATACTCTGATAGGCGATCCCAAAAGCTTTCCAAGGACGGTCCAGACACGTGTTCGAGACGCTCTCCGACCGGTTGACGACGGTCTTCTCGTCCCTGCGCAGCAAGGGCCGGCTCTCCGAGGCCGACATCAACGCCACGGCCCGCGAGATCCGGATCGCGCTGCTCGAGGCCGACGTCGCGCTCCCCGTCGTCAAGGACTTCATCGCGCGGGTCAAGGAGCGGGCGGCCGGCGCGGAGGTCTCGCAGGCGCTGAACCCGGCGCAGCAGGTCGTCAAGATCGTCAATGAGGAGCTCATCGCGATCCTCGGCGGCGAGACCCGCCGGATCCGGCTGGCCAAGACGCCGCCGACCGTGATCATGCTCGCGGGTCTGCAGGGCGCCGGTAAGACCACGCTCGCGGGCAAGCTCGCCCGGTGGCTGAAGCAGGAGGGCCACACGCCGCTGCTGGTGGCCGCCGACCTGCAGCGGCCCAACGCCGTCCAGCAGCTCCAGGTCGTCGGCGAGCGGGCCGGGGTGCCGGTGTTCGCGCCCGAGCCGGGCAGCGGCGTCGGCGACCCGGTGGACGTGGCGCGCCGCTCCATCGACCAGGCCCGGCACGCCCAGCACGACGTCGTCGTCATCGACACCGCGGGCCGCCTGGGCGTCGACACGGAGATGATGCAGCAGGCCATCGACATCCGCGACGCCGTCCGGCCCGACGACATCCTGTTCGTCGTCGACGCCATGGTCGGCCAGGACGCCGTCAACACCGCCCAGGCGTTCATGGACGGCGTCGGCTTCGACGGGGTCGTCCTCACCAAGCTCGACGGCGACGCGCGCGGCGGCGCGGCGCTGTCGGTCCGGCACATCACCGGGCGCCCGATCATGTTCGCCTCGACGGGCGAGAAGCTGGAGGACTTCAGCGTCTTCCACCCGGACCGCATGGCGGGCCGGATCCTCGACATGGGCGACATCCTCACCCTGATCGAGCAGGCCGAGCAGGCGTTCGACGCCGAGCAGGCCGAGAAGATGTCCAGCAAGTTCGCCTCGGGCGAGGACTTCACCCTCGAGGACTTCCTCGAGCAGATGATGATGATTCGCAAGCTGGGCCCGATCGGGAACCTGCTCGGGATGATGCCCGGGATGGGGCAGGTCCGCGACCAGATCAGCCAGATCGACGACAAGGACCTGGACCGGATCGCCGCGATCATCCGCTCGATGACCCCGCAGGAGCGCTCCCAGCCGAAGATCATCAACGGTTCGCGGCGGGCCCGCATCGCCAAGGGCTCGGGCGTCACCGTCGGCGAGGTCAACAGCCTCGTCACCCGGTTCTTCGACGCGCAGAAGATGATGCGCCAGATGGCGGGCGGCATGGGCCTGCCCGGCATGCCCGGCGGGCGCAAGAAGGCGGCGAAGGCGGCCGCCAAGAAGAACAAGAAGGGCAAGCAGCGCAGCGGCGACCCGCGCAAGCGCGCCGCCGGCAAGGACCAGCAGCCCGCGGCCGACGCCATGCCCCAGGGCCTCCCGCCGGGCCTCGGCGGCGGCCCCGGCGCCCCGGGCGGGCTGCCGCCCGGTTTCGGCGGCCAGCTCCCGCCCGGCTTCCAGATGCCCGACCTGGGCAAACTCCCGGGCCGCAAGAAGAAGTAGGGGCTGTGGTCCGCGCGGCGCCCGCCGGCGATACCGGCCGTGCGCGCCCGCGTCCCGCGCCCGCTTCCGGCGCCGTGTCCGAGCCGGGCGGCCCGACCGGACACGGCGCCCTGCGATTGCACCTTTACACCGAACGTCTGGCAGAATGACAGGCTGGAAACCCGGAATCGCGAGGCGCCCTCTCTCGTCCTGCGCGACCGGAGTCCATCGGACGGCCGCGAGCCGGTGTTCCCCACCTGGCGCGGGCCCGTCCACCCAGTAATGAAATCGGAGTACACCACACCCGTGGCAGTCAAGATCAAGCTCAAGCGTCTGGGGAAGATCCGGAACCCGCAGTACCGGATCGTCGTCGCCGACGCCCGCACCAAGCGGGACGGCCGCGCCATCGAGGAGATCGGGCTCTACCAGCCCAAGCAGGAGCCGTCGCTCATCAAGATCGACTCTGAGCGCGCGCAGTACTGGCTCGGCGTCGGCGCGCAGCCGACCGAGCCCGTGCTGAACCTGCTGAAGATCACCGGCGACTGGCAGAAGTTCAAGGGCGAGCCGGGCGCCGAGGGCACCCTCAAGGTCGCCGAGCCCAAGGCCGACCGGAAGGCCGCCTTCGAGGCCGCCGTCAAGGAGTCCCTGGGCGACGACGAGGCCGCCGGCACCGCCGCCCGCGGCAAGAAGAAGGCCGAGCCCAAGGCCAAGGCCACCGAGACCGACGAAGCCAAGAGCGAGGGCTGACAGTGCTCGAAGAAGCGCTCGAGCACCTGGTCCGCGGGATCGTGGAGAACCCGGACGACGTCCGGGTCCGCGCCCGCCGGATCAGGGGCGGCCGGGTCCTCGAGGTGCGGGTGCACCCCGAGGACCTCGGGAAGGTCATCGGCCGCGGCGGCCGCACCGCCAAGGCCCTCCGCACGGTGATCAGCGCCCTCTCCGGGGGCCGCTACGTGCGCGTTGACCTGCTCGACGTCAACGAGGTCCGCTGAGTGGCGTCCCGATGAGCGAACCGCTCGTGGTGGGACGGATCGGCCGGCCGCACGGGATCCGTGGCGAGGTCACCATCGATGTCCGCACGGACGACCCGGACACCCGGTTCGCCGCGGGGACGCGAATCGCCACCGACCCCGGCACCGCCGGCCCGCTCACCATCGAGCGGACCCGCTGGCATTCGGGACGCCTGCTCGTGCGCTTCACCGGGATCGGCGACCGCGACGCCGCGGAGGCCCTGCGCGGCACCTGGCTCGTCGTCGACCCCGGCGACATCGCCCCGTCCGCCGATCCGGACGACTTCCATGACCAGGAACTGATCGGCCTGTCCGTGGTCACCGCGGACGGAGCCGGCGTCGGCGAGGTCGCGGACATCCTGCACCACGGCCAGGACCTGCTGGTCGTGCGCGGTCCCGCCGGGGAGAAGCTCGTGCCGTTCGTGGCCGCGCTCGTCCCCGAGGTGGACGTTCCCGGGGGGCGGCTCGTCATCGACCCGCCCCCCGGACTGCTCGACGAATCATGAAAATCGACATCGTCACGATCTTCCCCGAGTACTTCGCCCCCCTGGACATCTCCCTCCTGGGCAAGGCGCGGCGCGCCGGGCTCCTCGACGTCCACGTCCACGACCTGCGCGCCTGGACCCACGACCGGCACCGCACCGTGGACGACACCCCGTACGGCGGCGGCCCGGGCATGGTCATGAAGCCCGACCCCTGGGGCGAGGCCCTCGACACCCTCGTCCCCCCACCGCCCCCGGGCACCCCGTCACCGTCCGGCGCCCCACCGCCCACCTCGGCAACACCGGAGGAGCCGAGCACCACACCACCTGGGCCGCGGCTGATCATTCCGACACCGAGCGGACGCCCCTTCACACAGGCGGACGCGGTGCGGTACGCCGCCGAGCCCTGGCTGGTGTTCGCGTGCGGGCGCTACGAGGGCATCGACTCCCGCGTCGCCGAGGAGGCCCGCACCCGCATGCCCGTGGACGAGGTCAGCCTCGGCGACTTCGTCCTCGCCGGCGGGGAGGTCGCGGTGCTGGTGATGATCGAGGCGATCGGACGGCTCCTGCCCGGCGTCCTCGGCAACGCCGACTCGGTCGCGGACGACTCCTTCGCCCCCGGCGCCATGGAGTCGCTCCTGGAAGGCCCCGTCTACACCAAGCCGCCAGTCTGGCGGGACCGGCCGGTCCCAGAGGTCCTCCTCTCAGGCCACCATGGCGCGATCGCGCGCTGGCGGCGCGACGAGGCACTCCGCCGGACGGCCCGGCACCGTCCCGAACTCCTGGGCCGCTTCGCCCCGGAGGACCTCGACAGGCGAGACCGCGACGTGCTCCGCGAGGCCGGTTTTCCGGTTGACGGCGAAGGTATGGCAGACTAGAGCGTCCGTGCGTCGAGAACGCATGGCACCCGAAGACCATTTTCCGCGGCGCGACGCCCCCACGAAAGACCCACCGGGGCCTCTCGACGCCCGCGTTCGACCACGAGGAACCGCTGCGATGCACACCCTGATCCAGGAGATCGAGAAGGCCGCGATGCGCGCCGACGTCCCGGACTTCCGTCCGGGCGACACGCTGAAGGTGCACGTGCGCGTCACCGAGGGAAACCGTAGCCGTATCCAGATCTTCCAGGGCGTGGTGATCCGGCGGCAGGGCGGCGGCGCCCGCGAGACGTTCACCGTCCGGAAGGTCAGCTACAGCGTCGGCGTCGAGCGGACGTTCCCGCTCAACAGCCCCTCGATCGACAAGATCGAGGTCGTCACCCGCGGCGACGTGCGCCGCGCCAAGCTCTACTACCTGCGCAACCTGCGCGGCAAGGCCGCGCGCATCAAGGAGAAGCGCGAGCACTGAGCCGATGGACCACGACGCCCCGGGAACCCGAGAGGGTGCCCGGGGCGTTGCCCGTTCCGGACGGACGCGACCGGCCCGGGCGTCGGCGACACGCCCGCGGGCGGCGCCCCGCGGGCTCGGCGCCGCTAGGCTTTCGCTCTGATGACTGACGAGGACGATCGGAGAGACGTGCGATCCGAGGCCGAGGGCGCGGTGCCCGAAGAGAAGGAGCCCGTGGACTCGGCCGGGGAGCAGGCCGACGACGCCGAAGACGACGGCAAGGGCAAGAAGAAGCAGGGGTCGTTCTGGAAGGAACTCCCCGTCCTGATCGTCGTCGCCGTCGTGCTGGCGCTCGTCATCAAGGCGTTCGCGGTGCAGGCGTTCTACATCCCGTCCGGCTCGATGGAGAACACCCTCCAGGTCGGCGACCGCGTCCTCGTCAACAAGATCGTCTACCACACCCGCGACATCGCCCGCGGCGACGTCATCGTCTTCAACGGCCTCGACTCCTGGGACCCCGAGGTCCAGGTCAACGAGCCGAGCAACCCCGTCTCCAAGGTGCTGCGGGCCATCGGCACCGCGTTCGGTGTGGCGCCCAACGAGAAGGACTACATCAAGCGCGTCATCGGCATCCCCGGCGACCACGTCAAATGCTGCGACGCCAAGGGCCGGGTCACCGTCAACGGCGTTCCGCTGGACGAGAAGTCCTACATCTTCACCGACCCGATCACGCACGAGCAGAACAAGCCGTCCAACGACCCGTTCGACGTCACCGTGAAGCCGGGCCAGCTCTGGGTCATGGGCGACCATCGCGAACTCTCCTACGACTCCCGCTCCCACCGCGGCGACCCCGGCGGCGGCACCATCCCGATCGACCGCGTCATCGGCCGCGCCTTCGTCATCGTCTGGCCCCTGGACCGCATCGGCACCCTCCCGATCCCCGCCACCTTCAAGCAACCAGCCTTGGAGAAATCAGCCGCCCTAGCGGCACCCGCCACCCCCTACGCCCTGGGCGTCCTCATCACATTCCCCCTCGCCTACCTACGCCGCCGCCACCACACCAAGAACCCTTAACTCCCACGCCCGCACACCAAAGCCCCCAACCCACACCGCGCGCAGCACCGGCAGCCACGGCAGCCATGCCGCGCCACCGCGCGCAACACGCCGCGCCACGCGACGCCACCACGCTGCGGCACGCCATCGCGCGGTGCACATCGCGCCGCAACGCCACACATGGCCACGGGACCCGGGGCCAGCCACACGTCGTGACTGCAAGCCGGCCGGACGGCGTGTGACCTCCGCAAGGCACCGCGCGCCGTGCTTGAGCTCCAGGCCAGTCATGCGCGCCGTACGAACGTGACATCGCGCCACACATGTTCTCCTGGCGTAGCGGCGTAACCTCACCGGCGCAGGGGTCGGATGGTGGGCGCGTACGGCGTGGTCGGCGTGGTGGGTGTTCGGACGGCGGTGGTGGCGAGGAATTCTGCAGGTTCGGGTGGCGTGCGGTGTTGGACTGCGGGGGCCGTAATGCGGGGTGCGCGGGGGAGAGGCGCGAATCCGGCGTGGTGGGACTTCGATGCGCGCAGGGCCAGAGGACGTTGTGCTCGTGTGGCGTGGTGTGGGCCGTCTCGTGGTGTTGGTGATCCGGTGGTGTGGTGGGGAGTTGCGTAAGGGCACTGGCGTGATTTGGGGTTGGGGGCATGTGCGTGGGTGGGGGTGGTGGGCAGGGGCTTGTGGTGGGGGTGGACATGGTGGGTGATCGCGGGCATTCGGGGAGCGGTGTGGGGGTGTGGGGACGTACGCTGCGGAGCATGAAGGGACGTCCACTCCGCTTCACCCCGCGTCGGGACGCCGGGATGTTCGCCTATGAGCGCGCGCTGGCGCACGGGGGGTTCAGCCCTGTGGCAGGTGTCGACGAGGCGGGGCGCGGGGCCTGCGCGGGACCGATGGTGGTCGCGGCGGTCATGCTGCAGGGTGGACGCGGCCGGATCGACGGCCTGACCGACTCGAAGCTGCTCACGCCGGCGCGCCGGGAAGAGCTGTACGCGGAGATCATCAAGCGGGCGTACGCGTGGAGCGCGATCATCATCCCGTGCCACGACATCGACCGGATCGGCCTCCACCGGTGCAATGTCACCGGGATGCGGCGGGCGCTGGCCGCGCTGGACAAGCGGCCCGCCTACGTGCTCAGCGACGGGTTCCCCGTCCCAGGTCTGGACGTGCCCGGCCTTGCGATGATCAAAGGCGATCAGGTCGCGGCCTGTGTGGCGGCAGCGTCCATCGTCGCGAAGGTCACCCGAGACCGGATCATGGTCGGGCTCCATGAGCGTTACCCCGAGTACGGCTTCGACGTCCACAAGGGCTACGTGACTCGCGCGCACGGCGAAGCGCTCGCCGCGCACGGGCCATGTCCGGAGCATCGGTTCTCCTACGTCAACGTCGGGCGGGCCTTGCGCAACAATGGGGATGTGGCCGTGGTGGAGGAGACCGAAGGGGAGGTCTCCGACGAGGGCTGCGCGGAGGGGGCACGAGCGTGAGCGCCGAGGATCTCGAGAAGTACGAGACCGAGATGGAGCTGCAGCTCTATCGCGAGTACCGGGACGTCCTCGGGCTGTTCAGCTACGTCGTCGAGACCGAACGCAGGTTCTATCTCACGAACTCGGTCGACCTGCAGGTGCGCGGTGCCGACAGCGGCGACGTCTTCTTCGAGGTCACGATGCAGGACGCGTGGGTCTGGGACATGTACCGTCCTGCCCGCTTCGTTAAGAACGTGCGTGTCGTCACGTTCAAGGACGTGAACATCGAGGAACTCGCCAAGAGCGACTTCGAACTTCCCTCCCAGGAGTGATCTGGCGGACGACTCCCTGCCCGTGTGGGACGGCGTGATCGACGTGGTGTCGTCGGGGCGGCACGTGGCGATCTGGTAGGCGAGTGCGCCGTCCTGGTGTTGGGGTTCTGCTGTGGCGACGGGGTTGTTGAGCGGGTCACTTCGGCTCCTCGGGAGACGGAGTCGGGCCCTGCGAGGTTTTTCCGGACTTGGTCAGGCGCCAGCCGGCCGCGGCGCGCTCGATGAAGCCCGCAGCGGACAGTAAGCCCAGCTTGGCGTTGACCGTGGGCAGGTCGACGCCTGCCTTGACGGCGAGCTGCGCGGGGCCGGTCGCGCCGCGGGAGGGGAACGCCTCCAGGACGGTCCGGGTCACCGGTTCGAGCCGGTCGCGGGGGAGGACGGGCGTGTTCGGCGGAGGCGCCAGGTCCGCGCCGATGCGCCCCACCGCCTCGATGATCTCCTCGGGGCGGGTGACCAGCGTGACGCCCTCCTCCCGCAGCAGCCGATGGCAGCCGACCGAGGAGCGTGAGGTGATCGGGCCGGGCACGGCCATGACCACCCGGCCCAGTTTGGACGCCCAGCCGGCGGTGTTCAGGGCGCCGCTGCGGGCCTCGGCCTCGACGATGACCGTGCCGCGGGACAGGGCCGCGATCACCCGGTTCCGGACGAGGAAGCGCAGCCGGTGCGGATGCGTCCCCGGCGGCGACTCGCTGACCAGCAGTGACCGCCGCGCCATCTCGGCGAACAGCCCCTCGTTGGACGCCGGGTAGGGGACGTCGACCCCGTTGGCGAGGACGGCGACGGTGGGGCCGTCGGCGGCCAGCGCGCCTCGGTGGGCGGCCGCGTCGATGCCGAGCGCGCCGCCGGAGACGACCGTCCAGCCGTCATCGGCCAGGTCGGAAGCGAAGTCGGCGGCGGCGCGCAGGCCGTAGGGGGACGCGGCGCGGGAACCGACGATGGCGACCGATCGCAGGCAGGAATAGCGCAGGTCGCCGGGGCCGCGCAGCCACAGCGCGTAGGGGCGTCCGGTGCCGAGGTCGTCGAGGGTCGTCGGCCATTCGGGATCTCCCGGGCAGATGAGGCGTCCGCGGAACCCGGCACAGACGGCCATGTCCTGGTCGGGTTCGGCGGCGATCAGGCGGATCCGCCACTGGTCGAGGCGCTGGACCTCCTTCAAGGTGGCGTCGACGCCGTTGGGGAGGCGGCAGGTGCGGACCGCTTCGAGGGCCCCCTCCGGGCCGCAGTGGTCGATGATCCGGTTGAGGAAGGCGTCGCCGGGCTCCGCGACGGCCGTGAGGGTGGCGCGGGCGGTCCTCTCGTCGCTCATTGGCGCCCCGCCGACCAGAGGGCGAGCGCACCGCCGACGTCGTCCGGGCCGGGCTCGTCATGGCCCGCCAGGTCGGCGATCGTCCAGGCGACCCGCAGGATGCGGTCGAGGCCGCGGGCGCTCAGCGTGCCGCGCTGCAGCGCTTCGTCGGCCGCTCGCATCGCCTCGGCGGACGGTGTGAAGCGCCTGCGCAGCTCCGGGCCGGGAACCTCGGCGTTGGAGCGCCACGGGGTTTCGGCGAGGCGGTGCCGCGTCCGTTCCCTGGCGAGCTGGACGCGTTCGGCGACCACCTTGCTGGACTCGGCGAACTCCAGGTCGTAGCGGAGCTCCGCACGGCTCGCCGGTGTCAGCTCCAGCTTGAGATCGATGCGATCGAGGAGCGGACCCGTCACGCGGCTGGCGTATCGGCGCCGGATGCCGGGCGCGCAGGAGCAGTCGATCTGCTTCGCCGCCGCGCACGGGCACGGGTTCGCCGCGAGGACGAGCGTGAACCGGGCGGGGAAGTGCGCCATGCCCTCGATGCGGGAGATCCGCACCACGCCCTCTTCGAGCGGCTGCCGCAGGGCGTCGAGCGTGCCTCCTTGGAACTCCGGGGCCTCGTCCAGGAAGAGGATCCCTCGGTGGGCGAGGGAGACCGCGCCGGGCTGCAGGACGCGGCCCGACCCGCCGCCGACCATCGATGCCCTGGAGGCGGTGTGGTGCGGGGCGTAGAACGGCGGCTGGGTGATCAGCGGCTGGCCCGGCCGGAGGGTTCCGGCGACCGAGTGGATCGCGGTGACCTCCAGGGCGATCTCCGGCTCCAGGGGCGGCATCAGGGTCGGCAGCCGCTCCGCGAGCATCGTCTTGCCGCACCCCGGGGGCCCGGCGAAGAACAGGTGGTGGCCGCCCGCCGCGCTGATCTCCAGCGCCCGGCGGGCCTCGGCCTGCCCCCGGACGTCGGCCAGGTCGAGGTCGGGCGGGATCTCCTGCTGCCGGATGGCGTAGCCGTCCGCGGGGATGGCGAAGTCGTCCTCCTCGTCGTCTTCGATCGGCGGCGGCTCGTCGCGCAGGATGCACAGCAGGCCGCGCAGCGTGCCTGCGGACACGACCTGCATGTCGGGGACGAGTTCGGCCTCGGCGGCGTTGGCCTGCGGCACGACGACCGTGCGGCACCCCCTGTTGGCGGCGGCCAGCACGGCGGGCAGGATGCCCTGGATCGGGCGGATGCGGCCGTCCAAGCCGAGCTCCCCGATCAGTACCAGCCCCGCGCAACTGCGCGGCGGGACGACCTCCGCCGCCGCGAGCAGCGCTATCGCGATGGCGAGGTCGAAGGTCGATCCCTTCTTCGGCATGCTCGCCGGAAAGAGCGACACCGTGACATGTCGATTTGGCCAATCTTCGCCGGAATTGAAGATGGCGGCGCGGACGCGGTCACGGGCCTCGCTAAGGGCCGTGTCGGGGAGGCCGACCAGGTGCAGGCCGGGGACGCCGCTGGTGATCGCCGCCTCCACGTCGACGACGAAGCCGTCCACGCCGACCAGGGACACCGAGCGGGTCTTGGCGAGCGTCATCAGCAGACCTCCCGCAGGTGGTCGATCGAGAACCCGTCGCCGTCGCAGGTCAGCCCGAGGACGTCCACCCGTATGAGCGCACCGCTGACCCCCTGAGACGCGGCCCACCGCAATGCGAGCCGCCGTAACCGGGCCGCCTTCTCGGCGGTGACCGCTTCGACCGGATCGCCGAACCGTGCCGAGCGGCGGGTCTTGACCTCGCAGACGATGTGCCTGCGGCCGTCGTGGGCGACGATGTCGAGTTCGCCCTCGGAACAGCGCCAGTTGCGGTCGAGGATCTTCCAGCCGAGGCCGGCGAGGTAGTCGGCCGCGGCCGCTTCGCCGCGTCGGCCGAGCCTGATGTGAGCCTTCATGGATGCCTCACCTCCGGCCAATGACGTTGCCGGGCTATGACTTTGCGTGACGAAAGAATGACTACTTGTGGATAACCCGGCTGGAGATCACGGCAGTTTGCGCGAAAGCGCAGGTCGGTGCTTGCGCCGGCCGGGCCGTTGGCGCAGCGTGACGGCTGTGACCAACGCGCTGGAGGACGCCGTAGCCGCGTTCGGCCGCCATCTCCGCGCCGAACGCGACGTTTCGCCGCACACGCTGCGGGCCTACCTGGGAGATCTGTCCGACCTGTGCGCCTATGTCGCCGTCGCCGGGGTCAGTGACCCCGCTGAACTGGACATCTCGATACTCCGGGCCTGGCTCGCGCGTCAGCATGCGCTGGGACGCTCCCGTGCGACTCTGGCCCGCCGCACGGCCGCCGCCCGCGCCTTCACCCGGCACCTGCACCGGCGCGGGCTCCTTAGGGACGATCCCGGGCTGCTTCTGGGGACACCGAAACGGCAGCGCGATCTCCCCAGCGTCCTCACGCAGGGCGATGCGGCGCGGCTGCTCGACACGATGGACGCTCAAGGCCCCCTCGGGCTCCGTGATCTGGCCGTGCTGGAGGTGCTCTACGGGACGGGCGTCCGCGTCAGCGAACTGTGCGGGCTCGACATCGACGACCTGGACACCGGGCGCGCGACCGTCCGCGTCCTTGGCAAGGGTGGACGCGAACGTGTAGTCCCGGTGGGAGAGCCGGCCGTCCGTGCCGTCCAGGACTGGCTGCGCGCAGGACGCCCCGCCTTCGCTACGGAGGACAGCGGCCCAGCGCTCTTCCTGGGCGTGCGAGGCGGACGCCTCCATCCGACGAGCGCACGCCGTATCGTCCACGCGCGGATCTCCGAAGTGGGCGAAGTCCCCGACCTGAGCCCCCACGGACTACGCCACAGCGCCGCGACCCACCTCCTGGAAGGCGGCGCCGACCTGCGGAGCGTCCAGGAGATCCTCGGCCACGCCTCCCTCCAGACCACCCAGCTCTACACCCACGTTTCGGCCGAGCGGCTGAAACAGGTCCACCGCCAGGCCCACCCCCGCGGCGCCCAACCCGACTGAGGACCCGGTGTGCGCCCTGCCCAGCGGCACGCAGCTGCCGCCCGGGTTCGGTGCGCGGAAGCCGGGCGGGCGGCAGCGTTCGGGGGTGGATTGTGGACGCGAGCAGCGTCAGGGGGTGCGGCGCAGGCGGCGTTCTTGGGCGAGGTCGATCACGCCCGGCGGGGGACGGCGGCGGTGGCGGCGGAAGCGGAAGCGGCGCCATGCGAAGGCCACGGACAGTGTCAGCGCCATGCCCGTCAGCGCGCCGCCCGTCGCCGTGGTGGCGTCGCGCAAGACGAAGCGGGTGGTGGGCTCCTCCGGGGCGGCGCCTTGGGACGGAGCGGCGCTGCGGGACGGCGCGGGCTGCGTCCAGCGAGGAAGGAGGCGCACCTGGCGCCGGACGAGGCTGATCGGATCCAGGTACAGGCCACCGCGGCGCAGGCCCCAGTGCAGGCAGGGGACGCGGCAGTGGTGCAGCCCGTTCTCCAGGACGCCGATCCGGGCTCCGGAAGTGACGTGGCTCCCCACATGCACGCTGGGGACGACGGGCAGGTACGTCGTGCGCAGCAGACCGTGATCGATCGCCACGACGCCGCGTCCGGCCAGGCGGTGGGCGTAGGAGACGCGGCCCGGTGCGGCGGCGTGGACGGCCTGCCCGGGGCGCCCCGCGAGGTCGACGCCGCGGTGGCCGGCGCCCCACGGCGTCGACGGCGGCGAGAAGGCCCGGACGACCTGCGGCGCGGGCGGACCTAACGGCCAGCGCCAGGCGTCCAGGCCCGGTGCGCCGATGGTGATCATGCAGGTGAGCAGCAGTGTGAGCAGCGTCATGCAGCGCAGCCTGCCGGGCCGGGGCCACCGGGTCGATACGTTCGCCGGACTGTGGATAACCGCCCCGGCCGTTGATGCCCGGACGCCTCGGCGCCCTGATAATCTGTAGGCGTGCCCGAAAGGACACCGGCCAGGGCCAGGCCGTCATCGACCCGCCTCCGGGCGGGGAGACGAGAAGCCGCTCCCGGAACGGACAGGCCCAGACCCGGCAACGGGCCAGCCGCCTGGGATGCCCATGGCGGCTGATTTCACGCGTCCGCATGCCACCGAAGTGCTTGGTGGGGCGCAGTCCCTCGGTCCGTCGCCTCGGCGACGGTGGGACGGCACCCGGGCGCAGGCAGACAACCAAATGCGGCCCGGCAGGGCCAGAGAAGGAGAGCACGGGCAATGGCACCCGTCGTCACCATGCGGCAGCTCCTTGAGAGCGGCGTCCACTTCGGCCACCAGACCCGCCGGTGGAACCCGAAGATGAAGCGCTTCATCCTCACCGAGCGCAACGGCATCTACATCATCGACCTGCAGCAGTCGCTGTCCTACATCGACCGCGCGTTCGAGTTCGTCAAGGCCACCGTGGCCCACGGCGGCACGATCCTGTTCGTCGGCACCAAGAAGCAGGCCCAGGAGTCCATCGCCGAGCAGGCGGCCCGGGTCGGCATGCCCTACGTGAACCAGCGCTGGCTGGGCGGCATGCTCACGAACTTCTCCACCGTCCACAAGCGTCTCACCCGGCTCAAGGAGCTGGAGGAGATCAACTACGACGACGTGGCCGGCTCCGGCATGACCAAGAAGGAGCTCCTCGGCCTGCGCCGCGAGAAGGACAAGCTGGAGCGCACCCTCGGCGGTATCCGCGACATGGCGAAGGTTCCGAGCGCCATCTGGATCGTGGACACCAAGAAGGAGCACATCGCGGTCAACGAGGCCAAGAAGCTCGGCATCCCGGTCGTCGCGATCCTCGACACCAACTGCGACCCCGACGAGGTCGACTACCCGGTCCCCGGCAACGACGACGCCATCCGCAGCGTCAGCCTGCTGACCCGCGTGGTGGCCGACTCCGTCGCCGACGGTCTGCTCGCCCGCGCGGGCGCCGCGACCGGCGGGGACGAGAAGCCGGCCGAGCAGGCGGCGGGCGCCGCCGAGCCGCTGGCCGAGTGGGAGCGCGACCTGCTGGAGAACAAGCAGGCCGAGGCCCCGGCGGACGCCGCCGCGAGCGCCGAGGCCGCGCCGGCCGCCGCGCCCGCCGAGGAGTCCGCTCCGGCCGAGCAGGCCCAGCCCGAGCAGGCTCAGCCTGAGCAGGCGCAGGCCGAGCAGGCGCCGGAGGCGGCTCCGCAGGCCGCCGAGGCCGAGCAGGCTTGATCCCGCGGTCCCGGCGGCCCCCGCGCGGGGCCGCCGGGACCGTCGCGGGTCCCACGACCAACGACGAGAGAAGCGAAGAGAGCGATGGCCAACTTCACCGCCGCTGACGTCAAGCGGCTCCGCGACCTGACCGGCTCCGGCATGATGGCCGTGAAGAACGCCCTCACCGAGGCGGACGGCGACTTCGAGAAGGCGACCGAGCTGCTGCGTCTCAAGGGCGCCAAGGACGTCGGCAAGCGCGCCGAGCGCACCGCCGCCAACGGCCTCGTCGCCGAGCACTTCAACGGCTCGGGCGACGGCTCGCTGCTGGAGCTCAACTGCGAGACCGACTTCGTCGCCAAGAACGCGCAGTTCATCGAGCTGGCCCAGCGCCTTGTCGAGTTCGCCGCCGGCAGCGGCGCCGCCGACGCCGCCGCGCTGCTCGGCGCCGAGATCGAGCCCGGCAAGACCGTCCAGGCCCTGATCGAGGAGAACAGCGCCAAGATCGGCGAGAAGCTGGAGCTGCGCCGCTTCGCCCACTTCCAGGGCGCGTACGTGGCCAGCTACCTGCACAAGTCCGACCCGTCCCTGCCGCCGACCACCGGTGTGCTGGTCGAACTGGACAGCGAGAACGCCGAGGTCGCCAAGGACATCGCGCAGCAGATCGCCGCGATGGCGCCGAAGTACCTCACCCGCGAGGAGATCCCCGCCGAGGCGATCGAGAAGGAGCGGGCGCTCGCCGAGCAGCTCACCCGCGACGAGGGCAAGCCCGAGCAGGCCATCCCCAAGATCGTCGAGGGCCGGGTGAACGCCTACTTCCGCGATTTCGTCCTCGTGGAGCAGGCGTTCGTGAAGGACAACAAGAAGACGATCGCCAAGGTCCTCGACGAGGCCGGGGTGAAGGTCGTCCGCTTCGCCCGCTTCAAGGTCGGGCAGGCGTAAGGGCACTCTGGAGACGGGTACCCGAGACATCGCAACGCAACGAGGAGGCCGCCGACGTGCCGGACAAGACGACCACTAGCGCGACGGCGGCCTCGTCGTCCGCCGGGCACGCGCCCGGCGGGCACGCGCCGCGTGCCGGCTGGAAGCGGGTCCTGCTGAAGCTCTCGGGCGAGGCGTTCGCCGGACGCGACCCGCTCGGCATCGACCCCGCGGTCGTCCAGCACGTCGCCGAGGCCATCGCCGAGGCCGTCCGGGACGGCGTGCAGGTGGCGGTCGTCTGCGGCGGCGGCAACATGTTCCGCGGCGCCGTCATGGCCGAACGCGGCATGGACCGCGGCCGCGCCGACTACATGGGCATGATCGGCACCGTCATCAACTGCCTCGCCCTGCAGGACTTCCTGGAGAAGCTCGGGCTGGACACGCGGGTGCAGACCGCCATCACCATGAGCCAGGTGGCCGAGCCTTACATCCCGAGGCGCGCCATACGGCACCTGGAGAAGGGCCGCGTGGTCATCTTCGGCGCGGGCCTCGGACAGCCCTTCTTCTCCACCGACACCACCGCCGCCCAGCGCGCGCTGGAGATCGGTGCGGAAGCGGTGCTGAAGGCGACGCAGGTGGACGGTGTGTACGACGCCGATCCACGAAAGAATCCAGACGCGGTCAAGTTCGACCGTTTGGATTACGGTGAAGTTCTACAGCGGGGCCTGAAGGTCATGGACGCCACGGCCATCAGTCTCTGCATGGACAACGCGCTCCCCATCGTGGTCTTCGATCTCATGGGGCAGGGCAACATCGTCCGGGCCGTCCGGGGTGAGAAGATCGGCACGCTGGTCAGCCCGGCCCAGGGCTGACCGCAGTCCGCGCCGGTGCCCAGCGCACCGTGCAACCGCAGGAGCAGGGCCGACCAGATGACATGGGAGTCACAGTGATCGACGAGACCCTCCTCGAGGCCGAGGAGAAGATGGAGAAGGCGGTCGCGGTCGCCAAGGAGGACTTCCAGGCCATCCGCACCGGCCGGGTCACCCCCGCGATGTTCAACAAGATCACCGCCGAGTACTACGGGACGCCGACGCCGATCAACCAGCTCGCGTCGTTCACGCTGCCCGAGCCGCGGATGGTCATCGTCCAGGTGTTCGACAAGTCGTCCACGCAGGCGGTGGAGAAGGCGATCCGCGACAGCGACCTCGGCGTCAACCCGACGAACGACGGCAACGTGATCCGGGTCGTGTTCCCCGAGCTGTCGGAGGAGCGCCGCCGGGACCTCATCAAGGTCGCCGGGACGAAGGCGGAGGAGAGCCGGGTCTCCATCCGCAACATCCGGCGCCGCGCCAAGGACGCCCTCGACAAGCTCGCCAAGGACGGCGAGGCCGGTGAGGACGAGGTGCGGCGTGCCGAGAAGGAGCTCGACGACACGACGCATCGCTACGTGGCGCAGATCGACGAGCTGCTCGAGCACAAGAAGGCCGAACTGCTCGAAGTTTGATGGAACGCGACGACGCCGGGGAGCCCGTCGGCTCCCCGGACGAGCCGGAGGCCCACATGGCCGGCCCACCCCCCGGAGAAGCTCTGGACTCGCCCTCTGAGCAGGACGGATCCGTTGAGCAGGCGCCCTCGGCGGACGTTCCGTCCGCCGGCGCCACCGCCGCGGTGCCCCCTGAGGCGTCCCCCGGGACGCCCGCCGACACGTCCCCCGCATCCCCCGATGCACCCGCTGGGATCTCCTCTGGGACGCCCTCCGAGCCCCCTGGGGGCAAGCGGGAGAGCAAGACCGGCCGCAACCTGCCACTCGCCATCGGCGTCGGCGTCGGCCTGGGCTCGCTCGTTCTGCTGTCGCTCTACACCGTCAAGGAGATCTTCCTTGGCGTGATGGTCGTGTTCCTCTTCCTCGGCATGCGGGAGCTGACCGAGGCGCTCAAGAGCCGCGACATCCGTGTCCCGTTCATTCCGGTCGCGACCGGAATGGTCGGTACTCCGGTCGTCGCGTACGTGTGGGGCCCCACGGCCGCTGTGGCGGCAGTGTCCCTCACGGTGCTGGCCCTGCTGATGACGCGGATGACCGAAGGCGCCGACGGGTACGTGCGCGACGTCGCCGCAGGGTCGCTCGTGGCCGGCTACCTGGTGCTGATGGGCGGCATCGTCGCCCTGCTCATGCGCCCGGACGACGGCGACCACCGCATCGTCGTCTTCATCGCCACGACCGTCGCCAGCGACATCGGCGGCTACTTCGCCGGGTCCTTCCTCGGCAAGCACAAGCTGGCCCCCACGATCAGCCCCAAGAAGACCTGGGAGGGCGTCACCGGTTCGGCGATCACCTGCATGGCGGTCGGCGGGTGGCTGGTCTGGTGGCTGCTGGACGGCGGCCAGGTGTGGCAGGGCGTGCTCATCGGGCTCGCCGCCGTGGTCACCGCGACCGCCGGCGACCTCGTCGAGTCGATGATCAAGCGGGACCTCGGCATCAAGGACATGGGAACGCTCCTTCCCGGCCACGGCGGGGTGATGGACCGCCTCGACTCGCTGGTCGCGACGGCCCCCGTTGTGTGGCTTCTCTTGGAGCTGTTCCTGCCGAGCTAGGAGATGACCCAGGAACGGCCCTGGTGCGCTAGGCGCCGTATGAGCGCGTCCGAGCCCTCGCTCTTCGCGTAGCGGTGGTCCTCACCGGTGATGGGTACGAGCCACAGCCACCGGACGGCGTCGCCGTTGAGCGTGAGGCCGGTCATCCCGGGGGCTGCAGGGCCGGCCAAACGGGTCGGGTCGTCCAGGAGCAGGACGCCCTCCCAGGACGACTCGCCACTGCTCAGCGGGAACGTGCGGGCCTCGTGGTACCACTTCACGACGTCCCCTGGGGCGAACCAGGTCACCGACCGCCATGGGTACTGGGCCAGCCAGGGGAAGATGCTGCCGGCCTTCTGGCTGGGCAGTGTGCTGGCGACGGCGAGTTCGATCCGCCCATAGGGGGCGACGTCGTCTTCGTACAGTTCGACCGTGGGCATGCGCTGGCGGCTCATCCCGACGGTGCTCAGGACGGTGAAGTCCCGGTCGCTCCTTGCCGGACGCTCCGAAACGCCTACGGTCGGGTAGGCCGCCGCCCTGCCGCCCGCCAGTTGCCGTCCTACGTCGTGCCAGTAGTGGCCACTTGGGCCGAGACGTTGCAGCAAGTGGCCGAGTATCGACTGCTGGAACTCCGCCCAGGAACCGTCGGCGCGGCACCGCTTCCAGTGCTCGCGCGCCTGCTCGATGCGCGGCCCGAAGTCCTCGATCTCCTCGTCCAGCGGGAACGCGAAGGGGCTCTGGCGCGCCGCGTCGCGCGCGTATCCGGGGATGCCGCGCCCCATGTCCGACCATCCGGGGATCACGAACAGCGGATCGCCCGCCTCGAGGACGGCGACACCGTCGCCCTCCTCGAACCACACGACCTCCAGGGAATCGCCGTCCAGCGCCTTGCGTCCGGACGGGTGGCGCACGTGGGATTCCGGCAGGAGGGGCGGGTCTCCCGTGTCCAGGCGGGACTGGTCCAGTTCCTGAGGGGCCTTGCGGTGGTTCGCGACCCAAGTGGCCCCGACCACGGAGTCGCGCGCGTCCTTCAGATAGGCCGCGGTGACGTCGCCGTCGGTCTCGACGACGAGCCGCCGACTGCCGTACGGGCTCGCCGCGGCGTGGACGAGCTTGGCCGCGGACCCACGGGACGAGACACCGCCCCTACGCAAAACCGACATGATCGAGACCTTAGTCCTACACAAGGTCATGTGCAGGAATGTCGTCTTACGCGTCGGGGCGCCGCCCGTGGACGGACGATGCACAGGCCGGTGTTTGCGACACTGGGAGGACCATGTCTACGACCCAGCCCGCCACGACCGGTGCCGCGCCCAAGAAGACCCCGGCGAAGCTCGTCTTCGCCGCGCCCAGGCGCGGCAAGCCGCCGAGGCACCTCGCCGACCTCACCAGCGCGGAGCGCCGCGAAGCGGTCACCGAGCTGGGGGAGAAGCCGTTCCGCGCGGACCAGCTGTCACGGCACTACTTCACCCGCCTGGTGGACGACCCCGCCGAGATGACGGATCTGCCGGCCGCCGTCCGCGAACGCCTGGTCTCCGAGCTTCTGCCCTCGCTGCTGACCCCCGTCCGCGAACTGGACTGCGACGGTGGGACGACCCTCAAGACGGTCTGGAAGGCCTTCGACGGCGTCCTGTTCGAGTCGGTGCTGATGCGCTACCCGGACCGGGCCACGATGTGCGTCTCGTCCCAGGCAGGTTGTGGCATGAACTGCCCCTTCTGTGCGACCGGGCAGGCGGGACTGACACGCAACCTCTCCACCGCCGAGATAGTCGAGCAGGTCGCCGCCGGCGCGCGCGCACTCGCGCGCGGGCGCATCCCCGGTGGGCCCGGTCGGGTCTCCAACATCGTCTTCATGGGCATGGGCGAGCCCTTGGCCAACTACAAGGCGGTCATTGGCGCGGTACGCCGGATCACAGATCCGGCACCCGCCGGCCTGGGCATCTCCCAGCGTTCGGTGACCGTCTCCACGGTCGGGCTCGTTCCGGCGATCGAGAAGCTCGCCGCCGAGGACATGTCCGTCCGGCTGGCGGTGTCCTTGCACGCGCCTGACGACGAGCTGAGGGACGACCTCGTCCCCATCAACAACCGCTGGAAGGTGTCCGAGGTCCTGGACGCGGCATGGGCCTATGCCGACCGCAGCGGGCGCCGCGTGTCGATCGAGTACGCCCTCATCAAGGACGTCAACGACCAGGCGTGGCGGGCGGACCTTCTCGGCAGGCTCTTGCGCGGGAATCTCGTTCACGTCAATCTGATCCCGTTGAATCCGACGCCGGGTTCCAAGTGGACCGCCTCCCGGCCCGAGGACGAGCGCGAGTTCGTCCGCCGCCTGGAGGCCCACGGGGTCCCGGTCACGGTGCGCGACACTCGGGGCAGGGAGATCGACGGGGCCTGCGGCCAGCTCGCCGCGTCGACCAGGGACTGAGCGCGCCGCGGGCGTGCCCCTCGCGTCCCGCGCGCGGGGTGAGGAGCACGGTACCGGTGAGGACGAGCGCGCGATTGCCGGTGGTCATGCGCGGCTATGACCGGCACCAGGTCGACACCCTGCTGCGGCGGGTCGCGCAGGCGCTGGACGGCGGGCCTCCGGTCTCCGTGGAGGAGGTGCGCGCGACGCGCTTCGACGTCGTCCTGCGCGGTTACGACCACCGCGCGGTGGACGAACTGCTGCGCGAGTGCATCAGGGAGCTCCAGGCTCGGGGACCGATCGCGGAACGCCCCGGGCGCCCGCGCGCGCAGCCGTCCTGGCTGATCAACTGGATCCAGAACGCCCGGTTCTCCAGCGCCGGCCTGCGCACCGGCTACGACGTTCGGGACGTGGACGCCTTCCTGGACCGCGTCGTCGCCGGCCTGCGCGGGTCCGCCCCGCCGGTGAGCGCCCGCGATGTACGGGAATGCGCCTTCCGGGTCGTCCGGCTGGGGCCCGGTTACGACGAGCAGGAGGTCGACCGCTTCCTGGTGCAGCTCGCCTCCGCCCTGGAACGCTGACCGAAGTTATCCACAATTTCGGCGGATGCTGCGCACCCCGCCCCGCCCGCGTCACGCTACGTGCATGGACGATCTCATCGCGCATTTCCGCCGGCTCCGCCTCCTCCTCGAAGCCTTCCTCTCACCGGAGATCACGGCCGTCCTGCTGCCGCTGGCCAAGCCGGCGCTGCGACTCGGCGCCGGCGACGGGGTGCCCGTCCACCTCGGCGGCGCGCCGCTCCTCCCGCCGGGGGAGACGTGGCCGGAGTGGAACGGCCGCCCCCTCGACTTCCTCGGCGCGATCGATTTCGCCGACCTCGCGGGCTTCGGCAAGATCCCCGGCATTCCCGCCACCGGCACGACCGCGTTCTACTACGCCACCGAGATCCCGCGCCCCTGGGGCAACGAGCCCGCCCACCGGGACGGCTGGCGCGTCTTCACCGGCACCCTCCGAGAGGCGACGCCACCGCCCAAGACGACCACGCCCCCCAAGATCACCCTGAACGCCACCCCGTTCCTCTCCCTGCCCTCACCCCAGGAGCCCGCCGTCCAGCGCCTGGAGAACATCTACAGCGGGGTGCTGCCCGTGTACGTGCAACTCCACGCCGCGTGGACGCGCCACACATGGCCGGACGACACGCCGGCACACCAACTCGGGGGATGGCCCGCCCTCGTCCAACGCCCCCTGGGCCCCGACTGCCTGTACGCCTCGACGGGCCGCACTTTGACGTCCCTCCAGTCCCCGGCGCTCACGCCTGATGAGCAGCGCACCGTAGAGGAGTGGCAGCTCCTGCTCCAGCTCGACTCCGACCCTCGCCTTGGCTGGTACTGGGGCGACCCGGGCCGCGTCTACTTCTGCAACCGCCAGAACACCCCTCTGGAGGAAACCTGGCTGAGCCTTCAAGCCGCCTGAGGCACCCAAACCAAGACCGCCCCCGCCGAAACAGCCTCCTCAGGCAACACCGACCGGAAGGCATCCACAAACAGCGGTGTGAGGGTTGGGTTCGCTATGGCGCTGTTAGGGACGGGTGCGGTTACTGAGTGAGTCGCACAGGGGGACTGCCCATGTGGCTGCGTGGGCCGCCCGGCTTCTCCGGGTTCTTCATCGTCGGGCGGGGGTCGACGGGCCACCGTCAACCGGAGGGCAGGCGTCTTCGCCCGCGCCGCGAGGAGCGTTGCGCTTGCTGTGCGTGGTGAAGTGCCACCCGGAGCTAAACGCTCTACGTGGCTGCGGTGCGGCGGGCAACCGTGAGGTAGAAGAGGCCGACGACCAGAGACCAGATGAGTAGGTGCAGGGCTATGGCGGGGAAGTCGGAAATGAAGGTGTCAGGGCCGTCATGGGCCGCGCGCAACCATTCGATCATCGGGACGGAGAGCCAGGCCAGCGGGCCGATGCCGAGGAGGAGAATCGCGACGGCGCCGCCGAGGAGCGTGAGCAGCGAGACACCCGGGTCGGGGATGAGGGCGCGGCTCGTGCAGGCACCGAGCAGAGTCCCCGGGACGGCGACAAGGACGTTCAGCCCGAGACCCATCAAGACGGCCGAGCCGGGAGAGCCGGCTTGGACGGCGTGCAGGAGAGGGACGGCCAAGGCGACGGCGCCCAGGCAGAGGTTCACGCCGTAGGCGGCGAGGAGCCCCGCCCAGACGGGGATGGACGGGCGGCGGACGGCGGTCGCCGTCAGGGCCCGCTGTTCGTCGGGCGCGGTGTCGAGCAACGCGCGCGCAGCCCAGGCCCACACGGGGAACATGACGGCCGCCACGTCCGCGAAGGTCATGGCGGCGAGGTCGGCGGCATCGGGCCCGCTCGGTCCCTGGAAGAGGACAAGCGCCACGAAGAGGAACACGAGGATGAGGGGGTGCAGGACGCGCAGCGAACGGACGTAGCCCGCGACCTGGAACCGGACGAGCGCGATCACCTTTCGGGCCTCCGCACTCGATAGCCGTCCGCGCGCAGCTTGGTCTCCACGGTGTCGGCCTCGTCTTCGGGCACTTCCACCTCGAGGACGGTCCACTCGTCGCTCTCGCCGATCTTGCCGCTCTCGCCGGTCTTGTCGCTCTCGTTGGTCTCGCCGGCGAGGCGGGTCACCGATGCGTCGGCCACCCGCAGCCGGTCGATGCCGGGCAGGGTCTCGATGCAGCGCTGGTGGTCGCTGACGACCACGGTGGTGCCGCCGGCGGCGAGTTCGGAGATCAGCGCGGGGAGTTCATCGCGAGTGACCGCGTCCAGGCCCGCGAAGGGTTCGTCCAGGACCAGGAGTTGCGGGTCGCCCATGAGGGCCTGCGCGAGCCCGACCTTCTGGGCGCTGCCCTTCGACAGTTCGGAGAGCCGCACATCGAGGAGGTGGTCGAAGCGGAGCCGCTCCGACCACGCACTGACCGCGTCCTCCGGCACCCCGCGGATGGCGGCCATGTGCCCCAGGTACCCGCGCACACTGAACGGCTGGTCCACAGGGAAACGCTCGGGCGCGTACCCGACTCGCGCCGGCCGCTCCATGACGACGCCCCCACGCGGCCTCCGCAATCCGGCGATCACACGGAGCAGCGTCGATTTCCCGGCACCGTTGTGGCCGGTCACTTCGGTGACGCTTCCCGCGGAGAGGGCCAGGGTGACATCCCTGAGCACCCAGGGGTCCCTCCGCCGGTAACGAAAGGCGACGTTCTCCAGCCGCATGAACACCACACCGTAGGCGCACCCCCATAAGGACGCCGTTAACCGGTCACCGCGTCCGCGTGGGGGAGTTTGGGACTTGGCTTCTTCCTGGCTGGCGGCGGTGGGGGAGGATGGGGGGATGGGTGGGTGTGTGTTCTGCGAAGTCGTCAAAGGGGAGCGGGCGGCGCATGTGGTGCTGGACGAGCCCGATGTGATGGCGTTCCTTGATGCGCGGCCCCTGTTCAAGGGCCATACGCTGCTGGTGCCGCGGGAGCATTATGAGACGCTCACCGATCTGCCCGGGGAGTTCCTCGGGCCGTTCTTCGGGTATGCGCAGCGGCTCGCGGGGGCGATGGAGTCGGTGCTCGGTGCGGCCGGGTCGTTCGTGGCGATGAACAACCGGGTCAGTCAGAGCGTGCCGCACCTGCATGTGCACGTGGTCCCGCGCAACCGCAAGGACGGGTTGCGCGGGTTCTTCTGGCCGAGGCAGAAGTACGCGTCGGACGCGGAGGCGGCCGAGTACGCCGAGCGCTTGGGCGGGGCTCTCAGCTCAGGTTGACCGCGGGTGCGGCCAGGGCCGTCAGGACGGCGGTGCAGGGGGCGGCCATGTCCGGCTCGGGCGGCGCCTCCTGGGCGGCCGCGTGTTCGTAGAGGTCGCGTTCGGCCCGGTCCAGGGCCGTGGACAGGACGTAGTCGGTGACCGTCCAGCCGATCAGCTCCGCCGCCTTGCGGATCACGAGGTACTGGTCGGCGGAGGTCGGGAAGGCGATGCGCTCGGTGGCGGGAAGGTCCTGGCGGACCGGCTCGGGCATGGCCGATCTCCCTCCTTACGGCATCTCAACGTACGCCGTGCGGTGGTGCCGGGACATCCCCATTGAGAACGAGAAGTGCGCGGGGTCAGCGCGTTCCCCAGGAGTAGGTCTGCTTGCGGAGCTTCAGGTAGACGAAGCTCTCGGTGGAGACGACGCCGGGGACGGCGCGGATGCGCCCGAGGAGCTCCAGGAGGCGCTCGTCGTCCTCGCAGACGAGCTCGACGAGGATGTCGAACGAGCCGGCGGTGATGACGACGTAGTCGATCTCGGGGAGGTCGGCGAGCTCGTCGGCGATCTTCTCCAGGTCGCCCTCGCACTTGACGCCGATCATCATCTGCCGGGAGAAGCCGAGCATGAGCGGGTCGGTGACGCCGACGATCTGCATGACGCCGGTGTCGAGGAGCTTCTGGACGCGCTGGCGGACGGCGGCCTCGGAGAGGCCGACGGCCTTGCCGATGGCGGCGTAGGAGCGGCGGCCGTCCTGCTGGAGCTGCTCGATGATGTGCTTCGCGGTCTCGTCGAGCTGGACGCGTGCTGCGCGATCCATGAGTTGGTCTCCTAGCTGCGGCATCGAGAGTGTGAGGCGTCTGCGTCAAGTGAATCAGTCGCGAAACTGGATCGTAACAACGGAATCACTTGTAATGGGGGGAGTCGTCTGTAAGGGTCTGGGCCTACAGGACACAACGGGCACCGGTGCCCAGGAGGGACCTGAGGATGAGCGGCGAGCGGCTGCGCAACTTTATCGGCGGCGAGTACGTGGACGCCAAGGACGGGCGGACGCTGGAGGTGGTCGATCCGAGCACCGGCGAGGTGTACGCGGAGGCCCCGGTGTCCGGCGCCGCGGACGTCGACGCGGCGTTCCGCGCGGCGGCCGACGCGTTCCCCGCCTGGCGCGACGCCACGCCGGCGGAGCGGAGCCTGGCGATGCTGCGGTTCGCGGACGCCGTCGAGGCGCGCGCGCAGGACCTCGTCGAGGCGGAGGTCCGCGATACGGGCAAGCCCGTCCAGCTGACCCTGGACGAGGAGATGCCGCCGATGGTGGACAACCTCCGGTTCTTCGCCGGGGCGTCGCGGGTCCTGGAGGGCAAGGCGACCGGCGAGTACATGGCGGACCACACGTCGTCGGTCCGGCGCGAGCCGATCGGGGTGTGCGCGCAGGTCACGCCGTGGAACTACCCGATGATGATGGCGGTCTGGAAGTTCGGTCCGGCGCTGTCGGCGGGCAACACGGTGGTGCTGAAGCCGTCCGAGACGACGCCGGCGAGCACGCTGATGCTGGCGGAGATCGCGGCGGAGTTCCTGCCTCCGGGCGTCTTCAACGTGATCTGCGGTGACCGGGACACCGGCCGCGCGCTGGTGGAGCACCCCACGCCGCAGATGGTGTCCATCACCGGCAGCGTCCGGGCCGGGATGGAGGTCGCCGCGGCGGCGGCCAAGGACCTCAAGCGGGTCCATCTGGAGCTGGGCGGCAAGGCGCCGGTGGTGGTGTTCGACGACGCCGACGTCGAGGCCGCCGCGACCGGCATCGCCGAGGCGGGGTACTTCAACGCCGGGCAGGACTGCACCGCCGCGACGCGGGTGCTCGTCGCCGAGCGGCTGCGGGGCGAGTTCACCGAGGCGCTCGTCGAGGCCGCCAAGGGCACGGTGGTGGGGCCGCCGAGCGACGCCGACGCCTACTACGGGCCGGTCAACAACGAGAACCAGCTGGCCCGTGTGCAGGGGTTCATCGACAGGGCGCCGGGCCACGCGGAGGTCCTGGCAGGCGGGGAGCGCGTCGGCGACCGCGGCTACTTCTTCGCGCCGACCGTCGTCGGCGGCCTGAAGCAGGACGACGAGATGGTGCAGAACGAGGTGTTCGGGCCGGTCATCACGGTGCAGGGCTTCTCGGACGAGCAGCAGGCCGTCGCCTGGGCGAACGGCGTCAAGTACGGCCTGGCGGCGAGCGTGTGGACGCGGGACCACGGCCGCGCCATGCGCATGACGAAGGCGCTCGACTTCGGCGCCGTGTGGGTCAACACCCACATCCCGTTCGTGTCGGAGATGCCGCACGGCGGCTTCAAGCACTCCGGCTACGGCAAGGACATGTCGATGTACGGCATCGAGGACTACACCCGCGTCAAGCACGTCATGCACTACATCGGCGGCTGACCGTCCGTACGAGCCCGTGAAGGAAGACCCGCCATGACCGAGACCCAGCAGGCCCCGGCGCGCGAAGACCCGGGGCGCACCCTCCCCGCCATCGAGCTCGCGGGAGTGCAGAAGGCGTACCACGCCCATGGCGAGACCGTGGCCGCGGTCCGCGGCGTCGACCTGGAGATCGCGCAGGGCGAGTTCTTCTCGCTGCTCGGCCCGTCCGGCTGCGGCAAGACGACGACGATGCGCATGATCGCCGGTTTCGAGGAGCCGACGGCGGGCCGGGTGCGCCTGCACGGGCGGGACGTCACCGGCGTGCCGCCCAACCGGCGCGACGTGAACATGGTGTTCCAGTCCTACGCGCTGTTCCCGCACATGAGCGTGTTCGAGAACGTCGCGTTCGGGCTGCGCCGGCGCGGCGTGCCGAAGGCCGAGATCACCCGGCGGGTCGGCGACATGCTGGGCATCGTCGACCTGGCGGGACGGGAGAAGCGCCGTCCCGCCGAGCTGTCCGGCGGCCAGCAGCAGCGGGTCGCGCTGGCCCGCGCGCTGGTGAACCGGCCGCGCGCCCTGCTGCTGGACGAGCCGCTCGGCGCGCTCGACCTGAAGCTGCGGCAGGCGATGCAGGTCGAGCTGAAGCGGATCCAGCGGGAGGTCGGCATCACGTTCGTGTACGTGACGCACGACCAGGGCGAGGCGCTGACGATGTCGGACCGCATCGCCGTCATGAACGACGGGCTGATCGAGCAGCTCGGCACGCCGCGGGAGATCTACGAGCATCCCGCGTCGCGGTTCGTGGCCGGGTTCATCGGGACGTCCAACCTGCTCGGCGGGGAGGTCGCCGAGACCGGGCCGGGGACCGCGGTGATCTCCTACGGCGCGGACGGCCGTATCGAGGTGCCGGTGCGGGACGGTCTGGCGGTCGCGGCGGGGGAGCGGCTGGAGCTGACCGTCCGGCCCGAGAAGATCGGCATCGGGCCGGAGCGGCCGGCGGACGGCCTGTGCGGCGTCCGCGGCACCGTGACCGAGGTCGTGTACCTCGGGACGTCGACGAACTACAACATCACCACCGCCGCCGGAGCCGACGTCGTCGTCTTCCTGCAGAACGCCACGTCCGCCGACGACATCGCCGCCCGCGGCGACACCGTCTGGCTGTCGTGGGACCCGCGCCACTCTTACGCCATAGGAGCCCCCCAGTGAGCAACATCGATCCCGCCTTCCTGCGCGGTCTCACGCGGCCGCGCCTGGCACGGTCCAGCTACGCCCGGCGGGACGTCCTGCGGATGATGGGCGCCGCGGGGGCGGGCCTCGCGCTGTCCGCCTGCGGCGTGCAGGGGCAGGGCGGCAAGGAGAAGGTCAGCCAGACCGACGTGCAGAAGTTCTGGGCGGACAAGGCCAAGAAGGGCAGCCTCAACTGGGCGAACTGGCCGGGCTACATGCAGGACGACCGGGAGACGATCAAGGCGTTCGAGAAGGAGACGGGCATCAAGGTGACCTACAAGGAGGTCATCCAGGAGATGGGCCCGTGGTTCGGCAAGATCCAGGCGCCGCTGTCGGCGGGCCAGTCCATCGGGTTCGACCTGATGGTGATGACGAACGGCATCCAGCTGGAGCAGTGCCGCCAGCTCGGCTACCTGGCGCCGCTCGACCTGGCGAAGCTGCCGAACTTCCAGAAGAACGCGGGGGAGTCGTTCAAGAACCCGTCGTACGACCCCGGAAACGCGCACACGATCCCGTACGAGTCGGGCGTCACCGGCATCGCGTACAACACCAAGTACGTCGACGAGGAGATCACGAGCATCGTGCAGCTCTTCGACGCGAAGTACAAGGGCAAGGTCGGCATGATGGCCGACTCGCAGGAGCTCGGGAACTTCGGGATGTTCCTGCTCGGCGTCGACCCGGAGAAGTCGACGAAGGCCGACTGGGAGAAGGCCGCGGCGAAGCTGCGCGAGCAGCGCGACAAGGGCATCGTCCGCAAGTACTACAGCCAGGACTACGTGGACGCCGTCAGCAAGGGCGACGTGTGGATGACGATGGCGTGGTCCGGTGACGTCTACAGCCTCACCAGTCCGGACGTGAAGTTCGTGGTGCCCAAGGAGGGCGGCACGATCTGGACCGACAACCTGTGCATCCCGAAGACGGCCGAGAACCCGGTGGACGCGCTGGCGCTCATGGACTGGCTGTACGTCCCGGAGAACAACGTCCCGCTGACCGAGTTCATCAACTACATGCCGCCGATCCCGTCCACGCAGGAGCTGCTGAAGCAGAAGGCGGCCGCGGCCACGGGCGACGACAAGAAGGACCTGACCCGGCTCAGCACCAGCCCGCTGATCTTCCCGACGCAGGACGACCTGGCGAAGCTGCGGCACTACCGCAGGCTCACCCAGGCCGAGGAGGCCGAGTACCAGAAGATCTTCGAGCCCATCGCCAAGGGGTCGTGATGGCGCGGGGGGAGCGGGGCCGGCCGCCGGGCCGGGGACGGCTCGCGCCGTATCTCATGATCCTGCCGAGCGGGTTGTGGATGGCGGCGTTCTTCCTCGTCCCGATGGTGCTGATGGTGTCCCTGTCGCTGCAGACGGGCAACCTGATCGACGGGTTCCGGCAGACGTTCCACTGGCAGAACTACGTCGACGGGCTCGACACCTACGGCGACAAGTTCGTCCGGTCGCTCTGGTACGGGTTCCTGGCGACGGCGGCGTGCATCGCGATCGCCTACCCGGCCGCGTACTGGATCGCGTTCCGCGGCGGCCGGCACAAGTCGACGTACCTGTTCCTGCTCCTGCTCCCGTACTTCGTCTCGTTCATCCTGCGGACGGTGTCGTGGAAGCTGGTGCTGACCGACAACGGCCCCGTCCTCGGGCCGCTGCGCCACAGCGGGATCGTCCCGGACGACTTCCACATCCTGGACACGGGCCTCGCGGTCGTCTCCGGGCTCACCTACAACTTCCTGCCGTTCATGGTGCTGCCGATCTACGTGGCGCTGGAGCGGATCGACCACCGCGTGGTCGAGGCGGCCTACGACCTGTACGCGAGCCGCGTGCAGGCGTTCGCGAAGGTGATCCTGCCGCTGTCGCTGCCGGGCGTCTTCGCCGGCGTGATCATGACGTTCGTGCCGGTGTCGTCCGACTACGTCAACGCCGAGGTGCTCGGCGGCCCCCAGAACACCATGATCGGCAACGTGATCCAGACCGAGTACTTCAACAACAGCGCCTACCCGATGGCGTCGGCGCTGTCGTTCTCGCTGATGGCGATCCTGCTCGTCGGGATCTTCGCCTACGCGCGCACCCTCGGCACGCAGGACGTTCTGGAGGCGGCGGGACGATGACGACGCTCACCACCCCGGAGACCCCGGAGTCCCCGGACGCGAGGGCGAAGCCCCCGGCGGCGCGCCCGCGCCGGAAGGTCTCCGGCCTGCACGTCTACACGCTGGTGCTGATCGCCTGGCTGATCCTGCCGATCGCGATCATGATCCTGTTCGGGTTCAACGACACCCGCAGCAAGCAGAACTTCGAGTGGCAGGGCTTCACGCTCAAGTGGTACCGGCACCTGTTCGACAAGAGCGACCTCACCACCGCCGTCGTCAACTCGCTGACGATCGCCCTGCTCAGCACGCTGATCACCACGGTCCTCGGGACGTTCGCGGGGCTCGCGCTCGGCCGCTACCGGTTCCGCGGCAAGGGCTCGACGAACCTGGTGCTGTTCATGGCGATCTCCTGCCCGGAGATCGTGATGGGCGCGTCGCTGCTGTCGATGTTCGTCACCTTCAACCTGCCGCGCGGCTACCTGACGATCCTCGTGGCGCACGTGATGTTCTCGATCGCGTTCGTCGCCGTGACCGTCCGGGCCCGCGTCGTCGGCCTCGACCCGGCGGTGGAGGAGGCGGCGCAGGACCTCGGGGCCGGACCGTGGACGCGGTTCCGCCTGGTCACGCTGCCGATGAT
Source organism: Actinomadura sp. NPDC049382 (assembly GCF_040677125.1). Lineage (NCBI taxonomy): Bacteria > Bacillati > Actinomycetota > Actinomycetes > Streptosporangiales > Thermomonosporaceae > Actinomadura > Actinomadura sp. NPDC049382. Next base: position 7,351 of record NZ_JBFARO010000046.1, on the reverse strand, counting down.
CATGCCGGGGGTGCTGGCGGGGGCGCTGCTGGCGTTCGTGCTGTCGATCGACGACTTCATCATCACCAACTTCACCAGCGGCGCCACCGTCACCTTCCCGCTGTGGATCTACGGCTCCACCCGGACGGGCACGCCGCCGCAGGTGAACGTGATGGGCACGCTCATCTTCGCGGTCGGCGTCCTCATCGCGGTCATCTCGGCGCGCCGCAACATCCGCGCCGCCCGCTGACGGCGCCGCCCCGCCCGGGATACCGCTCGCGACACCGCATGACCTGACGACGCCGACACCGGGGGACGAGATGGACATCGTGAGGGCGCTCGCCGACGCCGAGCGGCGGCCGTTCTGGCTCCAGGACGCAGCACGCCCCGCCGCCGAGCCCGCGCTGCAGGATGCACTGACGTGCGACCTGGCCGTCATCGGCGGCGGCTACAGCGGGCTCTGGACGGCCCTGCTCGCCAAGGAGCGCGACCCGTCCCTGGACGTGGTCGTGCTGGAGGCCGGCCGGATCGGTGCGGCCGCGTCCGGGCGCAACGGCGGCTTCTGCTCGGCCAGCCTCACGCACGGCCTGGAGAACGGCGCGGGACGGTGGCCGGACGACATGCCGGTCCTCGAACGCCTCGGCCGCGACAACCTCGCCGCCATCGGCGCCACCCTCGCGCGGTACGGGATCGACGCCGAGTGGGAGCTCACCGGCGAGATGGACGTCGCGACCGAGGAGTGGCAGGTCCCCGCGCTCGAAGAGGCCGCGGCGACGGCGGCTGGGCTCGGCTGGAAGCCCGTCCTCCTGGACCGGGACGCCGTCCGCGCCGAGGTCGACTCACCGACCTACCACGCGGGCCTGTGGAACCCGGCCTCCACCGCGATGGTGCACCCGGCCAAGCTCGCCTGGGGCCTCGCGGACGCGTGCCGGTCCCTCGGCGTCCGCGTCCATGAGGGCACCCGCGTCACGGGTGTGCGCTCCGAGGGGCGCACGCTCCGTCTGACGACCCCCAGCGGCGCGACGGTCACCGCGCGCCGGGTCGCGCTCGGCACCGGCGCGTTCCCGCCTTTGGTGAAGCGGCTCCGCAACTTCGTCGTCCCGGTGTACGACTACGCGCTGATGACCGAGCCGCTCACCGCCGCCCAGCGCGACGCCATCGGCTGGCGGCACCGCCAGGGCATCGGCGACAGCGCCAACCAGTTCCACTACTACCGGCTCACCGCCGACGACCGGATCCTGTGGGGCGGCTACGACGCCGTCTACCACTACGGCAACGGCATGAAGCCGGCGCTGGAGGACCGTCCCGCCACGTTCGAGACGCTCGCGCGGCACTTCTTCGAGACGTTCCCCCAGCTCGAAGGGATCCGCTTCACCAACGCCTGGGGCGGTGTCATCGACACGTGCAGCCGCTTCTGCGCGTTCTTCGGGACCGCCTACGGCGGCAGGCTCGCCTACGCCGCCGGCTACACCGGCCTGGGCGTCGGAGCCACCCGCTTCGGCGCGGACGTCATGCTCGACCTCCTGCGCGTCGGCCTCGCGCCCGGGGAGGAGACCGAGCGGACACGGCTGGCGATGGTGCGGTCCAAGCCCGTCCCGTTCCCGCCGGAGCCGCTCCGGTACGGCGTCATCGAGCTGACCCGCCGCGAGATCGCCCGCGCCGACCGCAACGCCGGCCGCCGCAGCCTCTGGCTCCGCACCCTCGACCGCCTCGGTCTCGGCTTCGACTCCTGACGACCGCCGGCAGGCGGCAGGCGGCAGGCGGCAGGCGGCAGGCGGTTGACGGTAGGCGGCGGCCGGACGCGGCGCCGGGCCGCTCAGTCGGGCGAGGCGTCGGTCGTGCCGAAGATGACGGAGGAGACCTCCAGGTAGAGCTGCTCCGGGTACGGCATGAAGTTGACGCTCTTCAGCCACTGCTTCTGGCCCGCGGACTCGGTGCGGAACTCCCCGTAGCCGAACAGGCGGCCGACCATGGACCGGTTCAGCGTGATGTCGGTGACCTTGGACAGCGGCATCATCACGACGTCCCGGTTGAGGACGCCCTTGACCACCATCACCCGGTGCTCGGTGACCAGGAAGAACTCCATCGACCAGGCGAGGACCTTCCAGGCGAGGTAGCCGACGGCGATCAGCCACAGCGCCCAGAGCCAGCCGATGCCGGTCCACGCGCTCGCGGCGCCGCACGCGATGAGCCCGGCGACGACGATCGCGGCGGGCGGGAGCAGGACGGCGGGATGCCGGCGCACCGCGATGACGCGTCCCTCGTAGGACATCAGGTACTTGTCGACGGTCCGCGACGAGGTGTCGCGGTGCACCATCATGTCCTGCAGATTCACGGCGGCGTCCTCGTCATGATCCGGGTGGTCCAACGGTAGCCGACGCGGTGCCGGGCGCGCAGCGGCGGCGCGGTAAGGGCTCTGGCCCCCCGAGAGGATCTTGTCGGCGGAAGCCGGCGCACCGGATGATGGTCGCCATGGAGTTCGCGCCGGACGTGACGGGACGGCCCATCTGGCGGCTGCTGCTGCGCGGCCTCGGCGTGTACCTGCCGGGCTGGGAGATGCCCGCGGGCGCGGTGCGGGTCCGGCACGGGACGGCGGCGGCCGGCGGGTTCGGCCCGCCCGCCTACCTGACGGGCGACGCCGGGTTCGGGGTCCAGGTGCCCGACCGCCGGCGCGGCCTCGAACCGGACCGGGAGATCTACGTGCGCGGCCGGGAGAACCCGAGCTTCGGCATCGTCGCCGCGGGCCCGGCCGCGGCCATCGGGAGCCGGGTCGTGGATGCGGGCGCGCTGATGCGGTTCGCGCGGCGGCTGACGTTCGACGAGCTGTTCGACACCGGCGACGCCGACTCCGTCCCGTACGCGGTGCGCGGCGCGCGCGCGGTGGAGAACGTGGTGTTCCTCGACCGCGCGGCGGGGATCGGGCTGTGCGCCGAGGTCGACCCGCTGACCCGCACCGCCGCGTGCCCCCTGTACGTGCGCCTCGGCGGCCCCGCGGAGCGGACGGTGCGCGTCTACGGCGCCCCGCCCTACGGGGCGGACCAGGCGGTGAGGTCCCAGAGCTGATGGGACGGCAGCCGCCGCAGCCGGACGGTCGCGGCGGCCGGGTCCCAGAAGACCTCGTCGCTCTCCAGCTCCAGCGACTGCGCGGAAGTCAGCACGGCGCACAGCAGCTCGTCCCGCGTCCGGACGGCGAGCAGCGGGCCGATCTGCGCGACGGCGCCCGAGCTCTCCGCGAGCGTCCGCAGCAGCGATTTCAGGGCCGCCTCGTCCTCGGGCGGGCGGGGCGGCTCCACCCCCGCGGGGACGCCGGGCTCGACCCGCGCGAGCCCGCGCCGGGACTCGTGGGCGCCGTTGTGCGGCAGGTCGGCGCCGGTGGAGATGAGCAGCGCGCTGAACACGCCGGCGAGGTCCTCGGAGGCGTGCCCGCCCAGGAAGTAGCGGCGCCGCTCCGGCCCGCCGGGGGCGGTGCCGTTCGCGCCCTCGGCGGTGCGGAACCGGACGTTCAGCCGGCTCGCGCGCACGCACCGCTCGTACATCTCGGTGAGGATGTCCTCCAGCTGGTCGTCGCGGGTCCACAGCCGCCCGGTGGCGGTGACGGCGTCGCCGTGGGCGCGGGGGCGGCCGGTGAGCGCGGCGGTGACGGTGTCGTCCAGCTCGCCCTCGGTGAACTGCAGCAGCTCGGCGACGACGTCCTCGACGCCCTCCAGGGTGCGGGTGAGGGTGCGCTGCAGCTCCAGGATCTCCGCGCCGCCGCGCTCGATGTCGGCGAGCCGGTCCAGGGCCGCGTCGACCTTCCCGGACGCCGACTCGCCGTGCGCCTTGGTGACGGCGCGCACCGACGTCTCGACCTCGCCGAGCTTGCGGCGCAGCGCGGCCAGCGTGACCCGCTGCTGCTCCAGTTCGCGCAGCCTGCCCGCCTGCGCGCGCAGGTAGTCGTCGGCCTGGTGGACGAGGCCCGCCAGCTCCTCCACCTGCCCGGTGTTCTGCCGGAGCCGGCCGTCGAGCGCGGGCAGCACGTCCTGCTTGACCCGCGACAGCTCGGCGGTGAGCTGCTCGCCCACCGTGACCAGCACGTTGTTCTGCTTGGTGACCTGGTCGTTCAGCTCGTCGATCCGGCGGGTGAACGCGTTGGCCTGGTCCCGGCTCTGCTTGCCGGCGTAGAGCTCGAACGCGGCCACCACGACGCACATCACCACCAGGATGACCGTCGTCATGGTGCTCCTCGGGGGGTGACGGTGATTGCCGGGCCGGGTTTTGATCGCGACCATAACTTACGATCACGCGCGCCGACCGGAACTTACGCAACCGACTGATCTCTATGACCGGACGGTGGTGACAACCCCGCTTCACGGCGTGCCGCGAGCGGCTCCGTGCTATCGGCGGCCCGTGCCCGGGGCCGCTCAGACGCAGCCCTCGAACTGCGGGACGGTCGTGGTGATCTTCAGTCCGGAGGTGCCGAACCACCGCGTCAGCAGGCGCGCCGCCGTGCCGTCCTGGTACATCCCCGTGATCGCCTTGTTCACCGCCTCGCAGCCGTCCACGTCGCTCTTGCGGATGCCGACGCCGTACGGCTCGTCGGTGAACGGCGCGTTGACGACCGTGAGCTTGTGGCCGCTTTCGGACGCTTTGCCCGCCAGGCCCGCGAGGATCAGGTCGTCGGTGGAGACCGCGTCCAGCCGGTTCTCGACGAGGTCGGCGAGGCAGTCGGAGTAGCCGTCCTCCTCGACCGGGAGCGCGGCCACGCCCTGCTCGTCGTGGATGCGCGGGAACGACACCGACCCGCGCACCTTGCACAGCCGCCGTCCCTGCAGGTCGTGGATGTTCCGGACCTTCCGGGCGTCGGCGGCGCGGACGAGGATGTCCTGGTGCGCGACGTAGTACGGGCCCGCGAACGAGACCTTCACCTTGCGCTCCGGGGTGACGGAGTAGCTCGCCACCACCAGGTCGACGTCGCCGTGCTGGAGCATGTCCTCGCGCGTCGCCGAGGACACCGGCTTGAACCGCACGCCCGGCCCGCGGACGCCGAGGCGCTCGGCGATCTCCTTGGCGATGTCGATGTCGAAGCCCTCGTAGGCGCCGCCGTCGGTGCGCATGCCGACGCCGGGCTGGTCGCCGTTGACGCCGATGACGAGCGCGTCCTTGTCGGCGACCGACATCTCCCCGGCGTCCGCGACGCCGCACGCCGCGCCCGCGCCGAGGACCGCCAGCGCGGCGAAGGCGGCCGCCGCGAGGCGCCGCGCCCTCATTTCGACCACCGGTACTCCGCCAGCCGGGGCCGCACCCCGGCGAGCATCAGCAGGGCGATGGCGACGCCCGCGATCGGCAGCACGGCGTACCAGCCGCTCGTCCCGCCGTCGCCGTCCGTCACGGCCTCGTCGAACGCGTCCTGGTGGATGCCGCTCAACTGCTGCAGGGCGCGGTCGTACTGGGTGTAGTCGGCGGCGGCGGTGCCGCGCGCCGCGACGGCCTGGTCGCGCTGGTCGGCCTTGACGAGGTCGCGCATCCGCCGGTCGTTGGCCTGGACCTTCTGGTACGCGCCCAGGGCCTTGTTCATGACGTCCACCAGCCGCGCCTTCTGCTCGGCGGACTCCGCCGGACGGTTGGCCTCGGTGCCGAGGAAGCCGAGGAACGGCGCCCGTCCGGGCTCGAACGACAGGCCCTTCTGCACGGCCGCGTTGTACTGCGTCAGGTTGCCCGCCTTCAGATAGAGGACGGTCTGGGACTTGCTCAGGTACACCTGCTCGTAGGCGTCGGCGCGTCCGGGGTCCAGCAGGAACCGGGTCTCGTCGGCGTTCGCGCTGTTGCTGATGGCGCGCGTCCGCGACAGCGCCAGGATCGAGTCGAAGCCCTCTTCCTTGGCCTTGCGCAGATGGTCGGCCTGGCCGGTCAGCATCAGGGCGCCCGCCGCTACCAGGACCAGCGTCCCGAGCGTGGCGACCGCCAGCGGCACGTTCAGCAGGCGGCGGAAGCGCCTGGCCAGGTACACCTGGAGACCCGCAAGGGTCGCCAGCAGCACCACGCCCGCGACGAGCAGGCCCGTGCGGCCCGTGAGCACCGCCGACCGCTTGTCCTCGTAGGTGTGCCGGACGAGGGTCCCGTTGTCGAGCGTCAGGTTGTACGCCTTGGGCAGCAGGTCGAGCTTCATCAGGTCGGTCGCCTGCCGGTACAGGTCGATGACCTGCTGCGACGGCGACCCGGACGCGTGCGGGGTCTGCCGGTCGAGCAGCAGCGCCTGCCCGGCGAGGCGCTCGTAGCGGCCGAGCGCGTCGAGCAGGTCGCGGGCGGTGTTGTTCTCGGTGGTCTCGTCGGCGAGCTTGGCGGCCTTCAGCAGCGCGTCCCCGGCCTTCTGCCGGTTGTCGTCGTAGCGCTTGAGGGCCTGGTCGCGTCCGCCGCCCGGCGCGTTGCCGATCAGCAGCGCGTTGGCGAGCTGCGCGTCCATGTCGCTGAGCTGGAGGTACAGGTCGCCGGTGGCGACGACCTGCGGGCCCGCGTCGTGCCCGATGACCCGCACGCCCTCGCGGGCGTTCGCGATCGCCGCCCAGCCGATGCCGAGCAGGGCCACCAGCAGCACGAGCGACAGCGCGGTCAGCGTCCGGACGCGGGCCGCGACCGTGCGCGGGAGCAGCCGCGCGACCCCGGTGGGCGGGGCGTCGTCCACCCGCGCGAGCCGCCCGCTCGCGGGGCCCTGCCGGGCCGGCGGGGACGCCTGCGCGGAGGGGGCGGGCGGCCCCGCCGGGGGAGCCTGCTGCACGGCCGTCATGTCGCCTCGCCTCGGATGAGCGTGATGGTGGTCCAGGCGCCCACGTGGATGCGGTCCCCGTCGGCGACGGGGACCTCCACGTTGTACGGGATGGGCTCGGTGGACCCGTTGACGCAGGTCCGGTTGGTGGAGCCGGGGTCGACCAGCGTCCAGGTGCCGTCCGGCTTGGCCAGCAGCACGGCGTGGACGTGGGAGACGCCGGGGTCCTCGGGCGGCTCGCGCAGGTCGATCTCGGGCGGGGACGGCCGGGACGAGCTGCGCCGCCCGATCCGGACCTCCCGCCCGGCCAGCGGGATCCGCCGCTCGGGCGCGTACGGGGGGAACGACAGCGACGCCGAGTCGGGCCCCTCCTCGGCGATCACCGTGTTGAAGTACTCGCGGTCGGCCGTCACCACCGCCGTCCAGACCGCCCCGGGCACGGGCGGCTGCGGGACGGGCGGCTGCGGCACCGGCGGCGCCGGGACCGGCGGCTGCGGGACGGGCGGCGCCGGTACCGGGGGCGCCGGGACCGGCGGGGCGGAGAAGGGACGACGCTCGAGGTGGAGCTGCCGTGCGGATCGTGATCGCCGAGGACAACGTGCTCCTCCGCGAGGGCCTCGTCATGCTGCTGAA
>NZ_JBFARO010000045.1:0-62508 GCF_040677125.1 Actinomadura sp. NPDC049382 | reverse complement strand
GTCTACTCGCCCAAGTCGCCCCTCGGCGCCGCCATCGACGGCAAGAAGGTCGGCGGGGGCGCTCGGCCGCGGGCGCTGCCGGTGGGCCGCCAGCCGCGCCTGGAGCTGCGCCTCGACGCGCATCTCGTCCTCGCCGGGCGCCATCGCGATGATGATCAGCAGGACGGTCGCGACCGCGCCGACGCCGCCGACGAGCGGCAGCAGGAAGTCGGTCGGCTCCACACCGCCCGGGGGCGTGCCGTGCGCGTGCTCGTGCAGCGTGATGCGCATGGCGGCCATCCCGACGTAGTGCATGCCGGTCACCGCGACGCCCATGATCAGCGCGGCGCCGGCGGTCGGCAGCAGGCCGCGCACCTTGAGCGCGAACCACAGCGCCGCGGTGGCCGCGACGAGGGCGATCACCACCGACAGTGCGACCAGGCCGGGCTGGTAGCCGATGTCGCCGCCCATCTTCATCGCCGTCATGCCGGTGTAGTGCATGCTCGCCACGCCGATGCCGGTGAGCACGCCGCCCGTGACGACCACCGGCGTCCCCTCCCCGGCGAAGCCGACGATGAACAGCCCGACCGCGACGACCGCGATCGCGGTCGCGCAGCTCAGCAGGGTGAGCGGCACGTCGTAGCGGATCTCGGTGTCCGGGATGCTGAAGCCGAGCATCGCGATGAAGTGCATGACCCAGATCCCCGTGCCGCCGATGGCCAGCGCCGCGAGGCCGAGCCAGGACGCCCGGGACCGGCCTGCGGTGGCCCGCGCCCGCGCCGTGCACAGCAGCCCGAGCAGCGAGCCGACGAAGGACATGAGGTAGGCGGCCACCGGTGTGACCAGGCCGTAGGAGAAGTGGTGGACCTCGGTCATGGGCTCCCCCGGAACGTTCCAACCGCGACCGCCGCATCATGGCACGCTGACCAGCGCAGATCAGCCGAATCCCGGCAGAAAACCGAGTGTGGTTCTGGCCGATATCGGACGACCGGCAGGTGTCGTCAAGGACGCCGGAGCGTGCCGCGTCAGGGCGTGACGGCCATGACCGCCAGCAGCCGCGCGGCCAGGTCGCGGTCGCCCGAGACGGTCACGGAGACGTCGCCGGGGCCGCAGCGCCCGGCGGCCAGCCGGACGTAGCTCTCCCAGTCCATCGCCAGCTCGGCGGTGTGCGGGCCCCCGGACGTCCAGGCGGCGCGGCCGTCCGCGTCGACCTCGACGGCCACCGCGAAGTCGGGCGGGCCGGAGATCGTGAGCCCGACGGACTCGCCCGGCGCCGCCTTCGCGCGGCGGGCGACCAGGAACGGCAGCGCGGCGCTGAGCAGGTCCCAGAAGCAGCGCGCCGCCGGGGCGTCCAGGTTGCCGGGGCGGCCGGTCGCGCGGCGGACGTCCTGCTCGTGCGTCCAGCAGTCCATGGCCCGGAACTCCATGAAGCGCGAGTAGGGGCCCTCCTTGCCGTCCGGGCACATGACGACGCGGTCGGGGTCGATGGACGGGAGCTCGGCCAGCCGGCGGTCGAGGGCGGCCGCCAGCTCCGCCGCCACGGCCGGGCCCGGGACCGGGCGCCGCGCGTGCACCTGGGCCTCCATGACCCGCCCGAAGTCGTTGCGGACGTGCGGGAACTCGGGGAGCTCGACCTCGGGCCCGGGATCGCCGAGGATGCTCAGCTCCACCCCCGCCAGGTGGGCGAACTGGTCCTTGACCGTCCAGCCCGGGCATTCGGTGGGGCGGTCCCAGTCGTCCTCGCCGAGCGTCGCGGCGAGCGCGAGGGAGGAGCGGATCGTCTGCTCGTAGGCGGCGGTGTTGGCGCGCATCGCGTCGTTCATGTCAGCCCTCCATCGGCCGCCCGGGCCTCGCGGCCAGGCGTCGAACGCGTTGCGACGATGATGGCACAGCGGGCGTTTATCCCCGCCGCGGCGCCGGGTCCGAAAATCGGGTATTGCTTAATGATCATTCCTAGGTGATCATGGGCGAGTGGCCGCGGCCGACCGGTGACCCAGGTTATGGGAAAGGACGCCTGTCGTGATATTCGCATCAGTGGGGCTCGTGCTGGTCGGTATCGTCAGCGTGCTCAACCTGGCGATTCTGCTGATCATGCTGAGGCGGTGGCGGGAACTGGCGGCGGCGGCCGGGCCGGCCGCCGCGCGGGCCGCCGGCGGCGTCCGGATGATCGACCGCATCCCGGCCTTCTCCGCCCGCGCCGCGGACGGCACCCCGGTGACCGAGCGGACCCTGCTCGGCCGCGAGACCCTGGTCGGCTTCTTCTCCCTGACCTGCAAGGCCTGCGTCGACTCGGTGCCGCTGTTCGCCGGGCACGCCGAGCGGCTGCGCGCCGGCGGGGGCGTCTCGCTGGCGATCGTCCACGGGGACGGCGCGGCCGGCAGCGACCTGGCCGCGGCGCTGGACGAGGTGATGGACCTCGTGATCACCGAGGACGCGAACGCCGAACTGTCGCGCCGGTACGGCGCGAAGAATTACCCGACCTATGCCTGGTACGGAGCCGATGGAATGGTGACCTCGGCGGGCGCGGGCATCGCCGCTCTGCGTACCGAACTGGTCACTTCTTAGCGCGCTGGAAAAGCCGCTACCGAATGCCCCACGGGCACCCTCCGCCGCGATCCACCCTTTTCTCGGCGGTACCCGCCCGTGCGCGGAATCAGTCACCCCCACCACAAGGAGGAACCATGCTCCAGAGCGTGACCCGGCGCGTCACCCGCGCCATCGAGGGGATGCTCCCCACCGCCACCGCCGACGCCGGCTGCCCGCCGGACTCCTGGATGCAGTACAAGACCATGGGCGGGGTCTGCTTCGGCCGCACCTGCTCGACGAGCGGTGACTGCACGGTCCACTGCGGTCCCTGGTACAGCTACAACAAGAACTACTGCTGATGACGCGCGGGCGGGTGTGACACCCGCCCGGCACCGGGCGCGGCCGCTCTCGGGCGAGGGCGGCCGCGCGCCGGCCCCGGCGTTCCCCCGCACTCCCCCTGCCCGCCCCGCCCAGGAGCCCGCGTGCTTTTCGTTTCGCTCGCCTGCCGCCTCGCCCTGGCGGCGGTGATGACGCTGGCGGCGGTGGCCAAGCTCCGCGCGCCGGGCGCCTTCGCCGCCTCCCTGGAGGGGTTCGGCATCGTCCCGGCGCGGCTGCGCCGCCCGCTGGCCGTGCTCGTCCCGGCCGCCGAACTGCTCATCGCGCTGCTGCTGGCGCTGCCCGCCACCGTCACCGCCGGCTTCCTCGCCGCCGCGCTGTTCTGCTGCGGCCTGACGGCGGTCCCGGCCCTCGTCGTGGTCCGCGGGCAGAAGGTCGCGTGCGCCTGCTTCGGCGCCTCCGAGACGCCCATGGGCGGCGTGCACATCGCCCGCAACGCGGTCCTGCTCGCGGCGGCCTGCCTGGGCTCGGCCGTGGCGCTGACCCGCGGCGGCGGCGTTCCCGGCGAGCCGCCGGGGATCGCGCTGGCCGTGGTGGCGGCGGCCCTGCTCACCACATTGGCCGTCTTCGTCGACGACATCGCCGCGCTCTTCCGGGCCCCGGTCCCCGCCGGGGACGGGGGCCGGTGAGTCGCCGGAGCCGGAAAGGACATCCGTGGAATACCTCGTCGCCGGGCTCCTCCTGGCCGCCGCGCTCACCGCGCTGAACCTCCTGCTCACCGTGGCGGCCGTGCGCCGCTGGCGCGCCCACGCGACCGCCCCGCCGGACGGCGGCCACCACGGCCATGGGCACGACCACGGGCACGGCCACGATCACGGGCACGACGGCGGGGAGCCGGAGCTGGGCATCGCGCCCGGCGACCGGATGCCCGCCTTCACCGCGACCGCCGCCGACGGCACGACGGTCACGGCGGCCGACCTGGCGGGCCGTCCGGCGCTGCTCGCCTTCCTGTCCCTGGAGTGCCCCGGCTGCGACGACAGCGTGCCGGGCTTCGCCGAGCACGCGCGGCGCGTCCGGGACGCGGGCGGGCTGGTGCTGGCCACGGTGGTCGGCGTCGACGCGGCCGGCAGCGAGCTGGCCGCCCAGCTCGCCGGCGTCGCCGACCACGTGGTGCCCGAGTTCCTCGACGCCCCGCTCGGCACCGCCTTCGGCGTCCGCCTCTACCCCGGCTTCGCCCACTACGGCCCGGACGGCGTCGCCACCGCCACCAGCGTCGGCCTTGACCGACTGAACGCGGCCTTGGCGCCGTCGACGCCATGAGCGGCGGCGATGTGACGGAGCCGAGTGACGGGACGGAGCCCGGCGTCTCCGTCCTGCGCGGCATGAAGGCGGCTTACGCACTGGCCTGGCGCGCCTGCCCCGGCATGCTGGCCCTCCAGCTCGCCATGGCGGTCGTCGGCGGTACGGCGCCGGTGGCGACCGCCTGGCTGACCAAGATGGCGATCGACGAGCTCACCGCCGCGCACCCCCGCACCGGGACGCTCGTGTGGCTGGCGTCCGCCATCGGCGCCTTCGGCATCGCGACGGCCGTCACCTCGGCCGTCACCACGTACGCGCAGGGGCGGGCCAGGCGCGCCATCGGCCTGCACTCCCAGGACCGGATGTTCGCCGCGGTCAACCGCATGAACGGGCTGGCCCGCCTGGAGGAGCCGCGCTACCACGACCGGCTGCGGCTGGCCCAGCAGTCCGCCGAGCAGGCCCCCGACCAGCTGGTGCAGATGGGCCTCGCCACGCTGCGGGGCACCCTCGCCGTCACCGGGTTCCTCGGCGCGCTCGTGGCGATCAGCCCGGTCATGGCGGGCGCCGCGCTGGCGGCGGCCGCGCCCGCGCTGTTCGCCCATCTGACGCTGAGCCGGCGGCGGGCCGGGCTGCTCTGGCACATCAGCCCCGGCCTGCGGCGCAAGCTCTTCTACCAGATGCTCCTGACGGACCTGCAGGCCGCGAAGGAGGTCCGCCTGTTCGGGCTGGGGAACCTCCTGCACGGCCGGATGCTCACCGAACTGCGCGCGGCCAACGACGCCGAGGACCGGCTGGAGCGGAGCGTGGTGCGCGTCCAGATCCTCCTCGCCGTGCTAGGGGCGGTGCTGGCGGCGGTGGGCCTGCTGTGGGCCGTGCACGCCGCGGCCACTAGGACGATCAGCGTCGGCGACGTGTCGGTGTTCATCGCGTCGCTGGCGGGGCTCCAGGCCGGGCTCGCCGCCCTGGTGGAGGGCATCGCCCAGGGGCACCAGGCCGCACTGCTCTTCCACCACTACCTGACGGTCGTCGGGAGCGACGACGACCTGGCCGGGCCTACCCGGCCACGGGAACTCGCCCCGCTGTCCCACGCCATCGAGTTCCGCGACGTGTGGTTCCGCTACAGCGACGACGCCCCGTGGGTGCTGCGCGGGCTGAACCTGACCATCCCGCACGGCACCACCCTCGGCGTGGTGGGTCTCAACGGCGCGGGCAAGAGCACGCTCGTCAAGCTGCTCTGCCGGTTCTACGATCCGCAGCGCGGCGCCGTGCTGTGGGACGGGGTGGACGTCCGCGACGTCCCCGTGGAGCAGCTGCGGCAGCGGATCGGGGCGGTCTTCCAGGACTACATGGACTACGACCTCACCGCCGCCGAGAACATCGGGCTCGGAGACCTGGACGCGCTCGACGACCAGGCCCGGATCCGGGACGCCGCCGAGCGCGCCGGGGTCCACGCGACCATCGAGCGGCTCCCGGCCGGCTACCGGACGATGCTGAGCCGGCTGTTCCACGCCGGGGACGCGGACGGCGACCCGGAGGACGCCGCGCTGACGAACGGGGTCCGCCTCTCGGGCGGGCAGTGGCAGCGGCTGGCGCTGGCCCGCGGCCTGATGCGCCGGGGGCGCGACCTGATGATCCTGGACGAGCCCAGCTCCGGCCTCGACGCGGTGGCCGAGCGGGAGGTCCACGACCGGCTGCGGGAGCTGCGCGCGGGCGCCACGAGCGTCCTGGTCTCGCACCGGCTCAGCGCCGTCCGGCAGGCCGACCGGATCGTCGTCGTGCAGGACGGACGCATCCTGGAGAGCGGCGACCACGCGTCCCTCACCGCGTCCCCGGACGGGGTCTACGCACGCCTCTTCCGCAACCAGGCGGAGGGCTACCAGGAGCAGAGCCCGCAGGAGGACGCGGTGACCGCCGGATGAACCGGGCACTGGGCTGGGCGGTCCCCTCGGTGCTGGCCGCCGGGGCGGCGGCGCTGGCCGCCCGGAGCCTGCTCTCGACGGTCACCGTGCGGGGCGGCAGCATGACGCCGACCCTGCACCACGGTGACGTGCTGCTGGTGCTGCGCCACCGCCGCCGGGCCCGGCCCGGCCGGATCGTGGTCGTCCAGCGGCCCGACCGGCGCACCGGGTGGCGCGGGCCCGCCGATCCCTCCGGCGGCGGCGGCTGGTACGTCAAGCGGGTCCTCGCGGTGGCCGGGGACCCGGTGCCGTCCTGGGTGGCGGGCGACCTGACCGGCGACGTCCCGCGGGGCATGCTCGCGCTGCGCGGAGACCACCCCCGGTCGGAGGACTCCAAGCAGTGGGGCCTGTGCCCGTCCGACCGGATGTACGGGGTGGTGCTGGTGCGGCTGCGCACCGGCGAGAAGGTCAGCTAGCGGGCGCCGCCTCGGCCTGCGCGTCCGCCTCGGCCGAGGCGTCGGCCGAGGCGCCCCGCCGGCCGCGGCGGCGGAACCAGTGCCGGTGCGTCCGGACGAAGGTGACCACGAACAGCGCCTGGATGGCGCCCTCGATGAGGATCAGCAGCGCCGAGTCCAGGGCTTGGAGCACCGGCCCGCCGGTGAAGCCGTCGGCGACGCCCTCGACCGCGCGCAGGAACGCCGTGACCGCGATCGGCGCGCCGAACAGGGCGAACGAGGTGAGCGTGATCCCGGCGCCGAACACCAGGAAGAACGAGTAGACGCGCGTCGCGAGCCGCTCCCGCCGCGACAGCTCGGCCGTCGGATCCTCGACGGCGCCCGGACGTCGGCGCACCGCGGCGGCCGACCGGGCGAGCAGGTACCTGGCGTAGGCGAGCCCGTCGTCGAAGAGGTTGCGGGTCCGCAGCAGTTCGCGCAGCACGAAGTAGAGGTCGGTGCGCATGTAGACCTGGAGCTGGAAGGGGATCGCCATCAGGACGGTGATGACCAGCGCCTGCAGCAGCGCGTCCACGGTCCCGGGCAGCCCGGCGTGGGCGACGAGCAGCACCAGCGCCGACATCAGCAGCAGGTCCCAGGCGAGCCCGGCGAGGTAGACCCGGTACCGGGAGCGGCGCGGCACCCCCCACACCCCCGTGACGTCGGTCTGCGCCACGAGGTTGTGCAGCCGGGTGCCGAAGCCGATGCGTCCGGGCGCGCCGAGCGAGCGCGCCGCCATCAGGTGCATCAACTCGTGCACGCTGATCGACACCGACATCATCACCGTGTTGACCAGGACGGTGAACCCGACGTAGTCGTTCCAGAAGAAGTCCGAGTAGCTCGGCAGCAGCGAGGGGCGCAGGACGAGCGTGACCAGCGCCGCGCCGACCGCCGCCGACCAGAGGAGTTTCGCCGGGAGGCCGAACAGCCAGGCCGTGTTCCGCTCGGTGAGCCGGGCGAAGTGGCTGCGCGGGGCGTCCTCGGCCGGGTCCGGGAGCGGCTCTCCGTCGACGGACCGCACGAACCCCAGGTCGCTGAGGGCCTCCACGAGCTCGCCGAGGTCGACCTCGATGTCGTGCTCGGCGGCGATGCGCTCCTCGGCCGCGGCGACCGTCAGGCCGTCGCGCAGGAGGACGATCCCGTCCCCGTACACGGCGGGAAGCTCCACGAACTCGCCGATCCGCAGCCGGCCGACGACGACCGCGTCCGGGTCGTCGTCGTCCGGGCGGACCACCAGCGGGTGGAACTCGACCGTGGTCACGGCTTCCCGCAGGCGGGGCAGTCACTGTCCTGCGGGATCTCGATGAAGTACGAGTGGTCCCACATCGCGTAGTTCCAGTGGAAGACCTTGCCGCGCGCCTGGGTGGGCAGTCCCCCGAGGTGGTAGAGCACCTCCAGCGCGCAGAGGTGCCCGCTGACGTTGGCGCTGGCCGCGATCACGGCGTTGGGGCGCTCCTCGGTGAGGGAGCGGCCGTGGGCCTTGAACTCGCGCTGGTCCTCATGGCGGCGCAGGCACGCCCAGCATCCCGTCTCGCCCGGCACCAGGCCGCCCACGACGGCCATCGGCCCCGTGTAGAAGCTGACGAACCAGGGGGTGCCGGTCCGCAGCGCCGCCTCGTTCGTCCAGAACATGATGTCGGGGTGCGGCTCGTCGGCGCAGAGGACGAACAGGTCGCAGTCCTCCATCATCGCGGCGATCCCGTCGGGGCCGTCCGCCTTGACGGTGTCTCCGGTCACCTTCACGAGGCCGTTCATGGCGCGGAGCCGCTCCACGGCGCGGTCGACCTTGGGCTTGCCGATGTCGCCCTCGGTGTAGAGGAGCTGCCGGGTGAGGTTGGACTCCTCCACCACGTCGAAGTCGGCGACGTGCAGGGCGCCGATCCCGCTGGCCACCAGCCCGGCGGCCACCGCCGAACCCGTGCCGCCGAGACCGAGCAGGCCGACCCGCGCGTCCTTGACCTTGGACTGGATCTCGTACGGCGAGCTGCGCGGCGTCGTGTCGATCCACGCGAAGAAGTTGCGGGCGGGCTCGTAGCGTTCGGCCTCGGCCTCGTCCAGGTTGCCGGGCAGCGGCGCGCCGGCGTCCTCGACGAAGCCGCCGTCGGTCAGGTCCTGGATCACCTCGCGGGCGCTGTCCTCGTCCACGCCGGGATGGGTCTCGGCGAACGCGGCGCACACCTCGTCGACCGTGCGGGTGCCGTCCAGGAGGGTGATGAGCCGCGCGACGGCGCCGTCCTCGCTGTCCTGGATCTCCGCGGCGACGCCCTGCTGCATCAGGCCGATGAGGATGCGGTCGCCGGGCAGGGCGAGGGGCTGGTGGACGCGTTTGATTCGAGGGAGCCGCATGCGAGCCTTCCGGTCGTGGACAGGGAAAGGCCGGCCAGGCCGAGGCCTGGCCGGCCGGTACGCACTCGGGGAGGATCAGCCGCCTTCGCGGAGACCGGTCGTCTCGACCTTCTCCAGCCGCTTGATCTCCAGCTTGATCTTCTTGGCCTTCGGGGCCGGTTTCGCCTGTTCGACCTTCTGCATGGGACCTCCCGGAGGACCGCGGTGCCGGCGCGCGGTCTCGCGCGCTGTGATGTTGATCATAAGTTCAAGATCAACACTTGGGAAGATCAATGAGGGCAGATCTTTGCGTCGCGGGTCAGGCACTCAGCGTGTTCCCGATGATGGCCGCGTAGGCGGCCTCGCCCCTGGCGTTCGGGTGCAGCGGAGCGGCCGGGTTGAGGGGCACGTAGCCCTCCACCCACCGCTTGGTCGCCGACTGGCACGCGTCATGGCCGGCGCTGGGCGTGACCAGGTCGATGTACGTCGCGCCGTGCGCGTTCGCCTGGTCGCGGATGACGCCGTTCATGGCGTTGACGGCACCCTGGAGGAAGTTGGCGTCGGTCGGCAGGACGGGCTGGACGGGCCAGCAGCCGTTCGGCTTGATGTAGAGGCCGTAGCCCGTCACGACGATCCGGGCCTTCGGGGAGCGGGCGCGGATGCCGTCCAGGACGGCGCTGAGGCGCGGGCCGAGTTCCTGGGTGCGCTGCGCGACCTCGGTCTCGAACTCGCCCTTGCAGGGAGTGGCGGTGGGGTCGAGGTTGACGCAGTCCTCGGCGATGCCGACCAGGCCGACGTCGTTGCCGCCGATGGTGAGCGTGACGAGGGTGGTCGAGGCGGTGAGCGCGTCGAACTGCGGCGGGACGGTGCCGGTGTCGACGCCAGCGACGCTCGTGCTCTGCGGCTCGGTCATGTGCTTGCTCTTGGCACCGCTGCACGTGACGTCGCGGAGGTTCGCGCCCAGCGCGGCGGCCAGCTCGTGCGCGTAGTTGTGGGTGGACCGCCCGCACCCGATCGGACCGGTGATGTTCGGGATGAGCGGCCCGGAGGCCATCGAGTCGCCCAGGGCGACGTACTCCACCGGACCCTCCGCGAGCGGAGCCGCGTGGGCGGGGGACGCGACGAGGGCCGTGCCCGCGAGGACGAGCGCGCCGACCATGCCGTGCAACAGACGCTTCATGCCAAACTCCCGGCGTCATGGACGATGTCGCCGTGATCGTCCAGAATCTGGACAGACCGTTCAATTGGCGTGAAAACAGACTCTTGCGGGAGCCGTTGTGACGCGGGACAACACGGTGCTGTGCATGGCAGGACGGCCCATGGCGGCGCATCTGCGGGCCCGCGCCCCGCGGCTGACCCGGCGGGTCGTCGCGCGGCTGCTCACCGAGCTGCCCGTCTACGCGGAACTGCCGCAGGAGGAGGTCGCCGGGGACATCGCCGGGATCGTCCAGCACAGCCTGCGGCAGTTCGCGGACGTGCTGGAGCGGCGCCGCCCGGCCGCGCCGGAGGAGTTCGGCGACCAGCGCGACTCGGCGGCGCTGCGCGCCGAGGAGGAGGTGCCGCTGGACGCGATCCTCACCGCGTACCAGATCGGCGCCGCGATGGCGTGGGAGGAGCTGACCACCGGGGCGCGGCCGTCCGACCTGCCCGCCTTCCAGGAGGCGCTCGGCTACTTCCTGGACTTCCAGCGGCTGCTGCTCTCGGCGGTCAGCTCCGCCTACCTGGAGGTCCGGCAGATCATCGACAGCCAGGAGCACGGCGGGCGGCACGCGCTGATGACCGCGCTGCTCGGCGGGGACACCGCCGGGCACCGCCCGGCGCCCCGCTACGCGGTGCTGACGCTGGCGTTCGCCCCGCACCCGGACGAGGCGGGCACGGGCCAGCGCGCCCGGATCGCGGCCCGGCGCAAGATCCGGCGGATCCGGACGGCGCTGGACGAGGTCGCCGACGAGCCCGCGCTCACCGCCCTGGACAGCGCCGGCGGGACGGCCCTGCTGCCGTTCTCGGCCGGCTGGGACGTCCTGTGCGAGCTGGTGGCGCGGGCCGCCAAGTGCGCCGACACCGATGTCACGGCGGCGGCGGAGATCACCGGCCCCGCCGGGATCCCCGCCGCCGCCGTCCGGACGGCCGAGGTGATGGACCTGGTCCGCCGGGCCGGCCGCCCGCCCGGCCTGTACCGGCTCGCGGACGTCCTGCTCGACTACCAGCTGAGCCGGCCGAGCGGCGCGCTCGCCGGGCTCGCCGCCCTGCTGGCGCCGCTCGACCGCAAGCCGGAGCTGCTCCGCACGCTGGAGCGGTACCTGGCCTGCGACCTGGACCGGCGGGCGACGGGCGCGGCGCTGCACGTCCACCCGAACACGGTGGCCTACCGCGTCCGCCGGATCAGCGCGCTGACCGGGCTCGACCCGGCCCGGCCGAGCGACCTGCAGCTGCTGAACGCGGCGCTGGTCGCCCGCCGGTCCCTGCACTAGCCGGGCTCGGTGCTAGCCGGGCTCGGCCCTAGCGGTACTTGCGGCCGGGGGTCACCTCCCCGGCCAGCGCGTGTCGAGGACGTCGAACTGGTGCGGCAGCCGAAGCGCGTACCGGATCTTGTCGTTGGCCTTGAACGGCGCCCACAGCGGCTGCTCGAACAGCTCGTGGACGTCGCACCGGGCCGCGTTAGAGCCGGCCGCGTCCAGCAGTGCGTTGACGGCCTGCCGGCCGCCCTGGTTGGCGCCCTCCATCGTGGTGACGTTGATCGGCGTCTTCACCCAGTCCCCGGCGAGGAACAGGTTCGGGATCTTCGTCCCCGAGTTCGGGCGCAGCTTCCACGACCCCGGCTGCTGGATGAACAGCGGAGTGTCGTTGGTGACGCCGCCACTGCCGTTCGGGACGATCGCCGGGTCGAGGAACCAGGAGTGCAGGTCGGCGTCGGTGAGCTGCACCCCGGTGTCGTTGAGGTGCGCCTTGATCTGCTTCCACGTCTCCGCGGCGATCTCGTCGGGCAGGCAGTCGGTCGCCCGCTTCTTGTTGAACGTGCCCGGCGTGAACCAGTCGGAGATGATCGAGGACAGGCAGTCCTGGACGGTGCCGTCCCCGTAGGTGGAGAAGTCCCGCTTCCAGAACTGCTCCTGGCTGATGGACGTGACCGCCCACGTCGAGTCGCCGTAGTTCACGTGGCCGGCGGCCAGCGGCAGCTTCTTCTTGAGGAAGAACTGCAGCCCGGTCATCCAGTCGGTGCGCAGGCCCTTGATCCCCGCGAGCGACGGGTCGGCGCTCAGCACCGCGTCGCTCAGCAGGCCCGAGACCCGCTCGCACGGCATCGCGACCACGAACCAGTCGGCGGAGATCGGCGCCTTGCCCTTGACGCCGGCGGAGGCGATCCGCCCGCCGGAGACGCTGAGCGAGGTGACCTCGTACCCCACGTTGAACTTGACGCCGAGATCGCGCAGGTGGGCGATCCACGGGTCGAGCCACATCTCGGACGAGGACCCGTTGAGCACCCGGTCCACCGACCCGCCGGGCTCGTTGCCGAGCCCGATGATGCTCCACACGGTGGCCTCGCCGACCATCGCGATCGAGTGGGTGCTCGCGTCCTTGGACTTGGTGGCGGCGAGGTTGCGGATCGTCCCGTCGGCGATGAACTTGTTGTACTCGTCCGAGAACCGGTCGGCGCGGATGTAGTCGGCCCACGTGATGTTCTCCCACTGGCCGAGCTTGCGCTCGTCGCAGCTGGTGACGTACACGAGCAGCTTCTGCGCGGCGAACGCGGCCTCGGTCAGCGACAGCTTCGCGATCGTCTGGAGCCCCGAGGTGATCGTGGCGAGGAAGCTGTTGGTGTCGTAGATCCGCGACTCCGGCGGCAGCGGGAAGGGGAACGGGATCGTGAGGTCGGGGCGCCCCTGCCGCGACATCATGTAGGCGTCGGCGCGGACGAGGTTGTCCCAGGCGCCCTTGGCGTTGCCGGGGAACGGCGTGCGCCGCATGGTGTCGGTGAGGTTGAAGTAGAAGCCGGGGAAGAAGCGGAACCCGTGCTCGCCGGGGAGGTCGAGCCGGCCGCCCGTCCCGGTGCCCGGCGGGAAGATGCTGCGCGCCTTGCCGCCGAGGGCGGTGCGCTCGTAGACCTCGACCTCGAAGCCGCGCTCGATCAGCTCGTGCGCCGCGGTGAGGCCGGCGACGCCCGCCCCGAGGACGGCGACCCTTCCCCCGCTCGCGGCCCGCGCGGGGACGGGCCCCATGGCCATCGCGCCCGCGGTGGCGGCGCCCACCACGCCCGCGTCTCGTAGGAACCTTCTGCGTGTCGTCACGGCGACCTCCCGTGCCAGGCCCCCGACCCAATAAGTGTTGGGTTACTTGTAACACGCTATTAGCACACTGCCAATAAGGCGGCCGCAGCGGGTCTGCCCCGCACGGGAAATCACTCAGAAGAGGACAGACCGAAACGGCGGGACTCAGCCCGCGATCACACCGTGCTCGGTGCGGAGGTGGTGGTTGAGCGTGGAGAGCTCAAGGTGCGGCTGGTTGCAGCGCACGCACGACCAGACGCCGGTCGGAATGCTGTAGCCGTGCTTCGCGGCGTCGTCGCGCGCGCAGAGCGTGATGTAGGACTGGACGAGGCGCCGCCACGTCCGCCGGACCGCCGATGACATTCCCGCTCCCCCTCCGGGCCGAACCTTCCAGATCGGCCCAGGATAAGGCAACGGGAATGTCAAGGCGAAACGCCGGTGACCGGCGAACTCACTGGCCGATCTTCACCCCCGGCTCGCCGTACCGGTACTCCAGCGGCCGCACGCCGCGACCGCCCGGGATGTTGCCGCCGGCACGGTACTTGCCGGTGGGCAGGATCGTCCGGCCGAAGGTGTTCTCCATCATCAGCGCGCCCGCGGCGTAGAGCGAGATGACCGCGGTGGCGACGAACAGCCAGCCGCCGACGTCCAGGCTCCAGCCGGACGGCGCCCAGAAACCGGCCGCCGTGAAGCCCGAGCCCACGGCCAGGCACGCCAGCAGCAGCGCCATCACGATGTTCTCGCCGAGCGCCGCCAGCGCGGTCAGCCCGGTGATCACCGCCAGGGCGATGAACCAGAACGCGAAGCCCTGACTCGCCACGCCGAGCACTGGTGCCAGCGCGATCGGTACCGCGCCCGCGCTGACCAGCAGGAACAACAGGCCCCAGGCGAACCAGAACGAGCCCCACAGGCCGTGCACGGCGGTCGCGAGCCCGTCCCGCGCACGGTAGGCCCACATGCCCGCGAGGAACTGGGCGAGGCCGCCGAACAGCAGCACGAACGGCCACAGGATGAGCGGAGTGGCCGCGGTCCCGTACCAGCCCGCCTGCCAGGCGCCCACCATCATGGTCGCGCCCGCCAAGCCGAAAAGCCCGAGGATGGACGGAGCCGCGATGGGCTGCAGCATGACGCGCGTCCGGTCCTCCCAGAGCGCGTGCTCGCCCGGCTCATTGGCGCCCCTGCCCGGTACCGCCGTGGCGGCGCCGGGAGCGGGGGTGGCGGCGCCCTGCGCGGGCGTCGACGGTGCGGCGCGCTCGCCGGACATCGGCGATTGCGCGTGCTCTCTTCGCCTTGCCATGAGATCCCTCCTCTGGAATCGGAGAGCTGTAGAACCCCTCCTAACCGTGGTTTGAGCAGTCAAACTGCCACGAACCGGGATAGAACGGGAAAGACGCCCGCACGGCGCCTCGTTTACCGGACCTCGACGCGGGGATGGTCCCCCGATGACCTCACGGGGGACCGGCGCACGGCGGCCGGGGTCAGCCGCGCGGGCGGCAGTGGATCGCCAGGCCCGGGGTGAGGTGCCACCCGATCAGCCGGAACAGCCGGTCGAGGTACGGCGGCACCGCGTGCAGGACGAGCAGGCGTCCGTGCTCGTGCAGCTCGCGGGCCGCGAGGGTGAGGGCGCGCAGCCCGGCCACGTCCATGAAGGCGATCGCGGCCAGGTCGACGTGCAGGTCCCCGGGCACGCGGGCCTGCGCGGCGTGCAGCGCGGCGCCCACGTCCGGGGCGTTGGAGACGTCGATCTCGCCGGACATCCGGAGCCACGGCGAGGACGAGGCGGCGGCGATGTGCAGGAGCGCCGTGTCGAGTTCGACGACGTCGCAGCGGGGCGCCTCGCCGGACGGGGGAACCGGGCGCTCCCCCGAGCCGGGGCCGCCCTCGCCGCCGCCGATCCGCCAGATGGTCATGTCGTTGCGCACCTCGCCCATGGACGGGGCGCCGCTACCGTGCGCGGCCCCGTGTATGCCAGGCTCTCACCTGTCGGCACGTTATGAACCCAACCGGGCGGATTTCATGGACGAGAAGGCCATTCTGGACCGTATCAACGCGTTCATCGAGGAGGAGCACGGCCTGCGGGAGGCGCACGAGCGCGCCGAGACGACCAGCGCCGAGGCTCAGGAGCGGCTGCGCCGGCTGGAGGTCGCGCTCGACCAGTGCTGGGACCTGCTGCGCCAGCGCCGCGCCCGGATGGCGGCGGGGCAGAACCCGGACGACGCCGAGGTCCGCCCCGCCGGTGAGGTGGAGGGCTACCTGCAGTAGCCCGCGGGGATCCGGGTCGCGGGGATCCGGGTCACGGGACCATCCAGCCGAGCACGCCGGTCGCCTGGAGGCCCGACAGCAGGCACATCCCGGCGAGGAACAGCAGGCTCCACAGCACGACGCGGCGGAAGATGTCGCCCTCGCGCCCGTCCAGCCCCACGGCGGCGGCCGCGATCGCGAGGTTCTGCGGTGACACCATCTTCCCGAGGACGCCGCCGGAGCTGTTGGTCGCGGCCATCAGCACCGGCGACAGGTCCGCCTTGTTCGCGGCGGTGACCTGGAGCGCGCCGAACAGCGAGTTGGACGAGGTGTCCGACCCGGTCACGGCCGTCCCCAGCCAGCCGAGCACCGGGGACAGCAGCGCGAACGCGCCGCCCGCCCCGGCCATCCACGTGCCGAGCGTGACCGTCTGCCCGGACGCGTTCATCACGAACGCCAGCGCGAGCACCGCCATCACCGTGATGATCGCCCACTTGAGCTGGACGAGGGTCGTCCAGTAGGCGCGCAGGGCCTTGCCGAGGCCGACCCCGAGCGCGGCCATGGTGATCAGCCCGGCGACGAGCATCTGCGTGCCGGGCGTGGTCAGGTAGTTGAAGGTGAAGGTCGGCAGGGTGAGCGGCTTCCCGGTCGGGCCGGTGAGGTCGAGGCCGGGCCAGGAGAACGTCCGGGTGGCCCGGTCGAGCTGCTCCTTGACCTGGTCGATCTGGCAGACGACGAAGACCGCGATGATGATCGCGTAGGGGGCGTAGGCGCGGGCGACCTCGGCGCGCGGGTCGGGCTCGCCGCCCTTCTCCACGCGCGCGGCGAACTCGGGGGTGGGCTCGTCGGCGGCGCCGCCGGCGACCGGCGCGGGCCGGGCCGCCGGCCGCGGGCGCAGCCGGACGGCGAGCACGACCGCGGCGGCCGAGACCAGCGACGCGACGACGTCGGCGAGCGGCACCGAGATGAAGTTGGCGGTGACGTACTGCGCGGCGCCGAACGCGGCGCCGCACAGCAGGGCGGTGGGCCAGGTCTCGCGCAGGCCGCGCCGCCCGTCCACGATGGCGACGAGGACGAGCGGGACGAACACCGCGAGGATCGGGGTCTGCCGCCCGACCATCGCGCCGAGCGTGTCGCTGGACTCCCCGGTTACCTTGCCGAGGGTGAGGATCGGCGTCGCCATCGCGCCGAACGCGACCGGGGCGGTGTTGGCGGTGAGGGCGAGGACGGCGGCCTTGATCGGCTGGAAGCCGAGCGCGATGAGCATGACGGACGTGACCGCGACGGGCGTGCCGAAGCCCGCGAGGGCCTCCAGCAGCGCGCCGAAGGAGAACGCGATCAGCACGGCCTGGAGCCGGTGGTCGTCGCTGACCTGCGCGAACGAGCGGCGGAGCACGTCGAAGTGGCCGGTCGTGACGGTGATGTTGTAGACCCAGAGCGCGTTGATGACGATCCACAGGATCGGGTAGAAGCCGAACGCGGCGCCCTCGGTGCCGGCGAGGAGCGCCTGGCCGGCGGGCATGCCGTAGGCCCAGATCGCGACGGCCAGGGAGACGGCCAGCGCGATGAGGGACGCGAGCCACGCGCGCATGCGGACGCCGCCGAGCAGCACGAACAGCACGGCGAGCGGCAGTGCGGCGACCAGTGAGCTCCAGCCGAGCGAATCGGCGATGGGATCGAGGACCTGCTGGTACACGGCGATCACCTCGCGGGTAGGGAGCGCCCCCGAGCACGTGATCGATACCCACCCGCGTGACGCAGATCACCTTGATAGTGAACTTTTCAATCAGTCAAGCCCGGTCAGGACCTCCGTCCCCGGTCAGGGCCGTGGCGCGGTTCAGAAGTGGGGGCGCGGTTCAGAGGTGGCGGCGCGGTTCAGAGGTGGGGGAGCAGTTTCGCCGGGGTGATGGGCAGGTCGCGGACGCGGATCCCGGTCGCGTGGTGGACGGCGTTGCCGACGGCCGCCGCGGCGCCCACGATGCCGATCTCGCCGATGCCCTTCGAGCCCATCGGGTTCAGGTGCGGGTCGGACTCCTCCAGCCACGCCGCCTCGATGTCGCGGACGTCCGCGCAGGCCGGGACGTGGTACTGCGCGAGGTCGCGGTTGAGGAAGTCGCCGAACTCCCGGTCCATGACGCTCTCCTCCATCAGCGCCATGCCGATGCCCATCGTCATGCCGCCGATGAACTGGGAGCGGGCGGTCGTCGGGTTGATGATCCGGCCGGCGGCGAAGACGCCGAGCATGCGGCGGACGCGGGTCTCGCCGGTGTCGGCGTCCACCTCGACCTCGGCGAACTGCGCGCCGAACGCGTGCCGCGCGTACTCGTCCCGCCCGCCGACCTCCTCGGTGGTGTCGGCGGACGCCTCCAGCCCTTCGGGCGGCACCGCGCCGTTCAGCTTGCCCTTCAACGCCTCGCAGGCGCGGACGACGGCCATGCCCCAGCTCGCCGTCCCCGACGAGCCGCCCGCGACGGACGCCCGCGGGAACGAGCTGTCGCCGATCTCGAGCCGGACGTGGTCGAGGTCGGACTTGAGCGTCTCGGCGGCGATCAGGGTGAGGGCGGTGCGGGCGCCGGTGCCGATGTCGGCGGCGGCGATCCGGACGGTGAACGTCCCGTCGGGCTCGGCGCGCGCCATCGCCCTGTTGGGCTGCAGGTAGGCGGGGTAGGTGGACGCGGCGACGCCCATCCCGACCAGCTTGCGGCCCTCCCGGCGGGAGCCGGGGGCGGGGTCGCGGTGGTCCCAGCCGAACCGGTCGGCGCCCTCCCGCAGGCACGCGACCAGGTTGCGGGAGCTGAACGGCAGCCCGCTGCCCGGCTCGCGGTCGGTGTCGTTGCGGACGCGCAGTTCGACGGGGTCGATGCCGGCGGCGCCGGCCAGCTCGTCCATCGCCGATTCGAGCGCGTACATGCCGGGCGTCTCGCCCGGGGCGCGCATCCAGGACGGTGTGGGCACGTCCAGGCGCACCAGGCGGTGGGACGTGCGGCGATGAGGCGCCTGGTACATGACGCGGGTCGGCGTCGCGGTCTGCTCGGCGAACTCCTTGACGGTGGAGGACTGCTCGAACACCTCGTGCAGGACGGCGTTCAGCCGGCCGTTCTCGTCGGAGCCGAGCCGCATGCGCTGGATGGTCGGCGTGCGGTAGCCGGTCGTGGCGAACATCTGCTGCCTAGGAACGGCGAACTTGACCGGACGTCCCGCGGCGCGCGCGCACATCGCCGCCAGCACGACGCTCGGCCTGGGCGTCCCTTTGGAGCCGAACCCACCGCCGACATGGGGAGCCACCACGCGAACCTGGGACGGGTCCAGGCCGAAGACCTTCGCGAGCGTGGCCTGCACGGGCGACGCGCCCTGCGTGGAGTCGTAGAGGGTGAGGGAGCCGTCGCCGTTCCATTGGGCGAGCGTGGTGTGCGGCTCCATCGGGTTGTTGTGCTCGGCCGGGGTCGTGTAGGTGACGTCCACGCAGACGGCCGACTTGCTGAACGCGTCCTCCGGGTCGCCCTGCTCGGTGTCGGTGGGGAAGACGGGGTTCACCTTGTCCGGCTTGTAGAAGCCGGGGTGGTCGGTGCGAAGCGTGACGTCGGGTCGTTCCTCCGCGTACTCGACCTTGACGAGGCGGGCCGCTTCCCGCGCGGTTTCGAGCGTCTCGCCGACCACAGCGGCGATGAACTGGCCCCTATAGGAGACTGTCCGCGACTGGAACAGGGCCAGCTCGCCGTCGGAGGTGTCGCTGAGCGCCGGGGCGTTCTCGCAGGACAGGACGGCGATGACACCGGGCATCCGCAGCGCGGCCTCGGTGTCGACCGACCTGACCTCGCCCTTGCCCACGCTCGCCTGGACGGCCGAGGCGTAGGCGACGTTCTCGACCTGGTACTCGAACGCGTACCGCGCCCGCCCGGTCACCTTCTCGCGGCTCTCCAAGCGCTCGGTCATGATGCCCCCGTTCCCGCGAGTTCCGACAGCGTCCGGACGATGAGGTTGCGCGCGAGCGGCACCTTGTAGCCGTTGTCGCGCAGCGGCTCGGCGGCCTCCAGTTCGGCCTCGGCGGCGCGCTGGAACGCCTCCTCGGTCGCCTCGGCGCCGCGCAGCGCCTCTTCGGCGCGCCAGGCCCGCCACGGTTTGTGGGCCACGCCGCCCAAGGCCAGCCGGACGTCGTGCACGAGGCCGTCCTGCACGTCCAGGGCCGCCGCAATGGAGACGAGCGCGAACGCGAACGACGCGCGCTCCCGCACCTTGCGGTACCGCGACGCCATGCCCAGCGCAGGCACCTCCACGGCCGTGATGAGGTCGCCGTCCTCAAGCGTGGTGTCGCGCTGCGGCTCGTCACCGGGCAGCCGGTGCAGGTCTTCGATGGGGATGGTCCGCTCCCCCGCACGCCCCATGACGCGTACGGACGCGCCCAGGGCCGCCAGTGCCACCGCCATGTCGGACGGGTGCGTCGCCACGCATGCCTGAGAATGCCCCAGGATCGCCAGGTTGTGGTGCTCGCCCTCCCTGGCCGGGCATCCGCTTCCGGGGTTCCGCTTGTTGCACGGCTTGGCCGTGTCCTGGAAGTACGAGCATCGCGTGCGCTGGAGGAGGTTGCCGCCGACCGTGGCCACATTCCGGATCTGCCCGGACGCCCCCATGAGGACGGCCTGCGCCAGCATCTGGTGGCCTTCCCGGACGGTCGGGTCGGCGGCGAGGTCGCTGTTGCTCACGGCCGCGCCGATGACGAGGCTCCCGTCCGGGCGCAGCTCGATCTCGCCGTAGGGGAGGTGCGCGACGTCCACGAGCCTGCCCGGCTCCTCGACGCCGAGCCGCATCAGGTCGACGAGGTTGGTCCCGCCGCCCAGGTAAACGGCGCCGCCGTTGTGCCGTTCGAGGGCGTCCTCGGCGCTGGTGGCGCGCTCGTACGCGAAGGGCCTCATGCCTGCGCCGCCTCCCTCGCCCGAGCGGCGGCGGCCTGCCGCACCGCCGCGACGATGCCCGCGTAGGCGCCGCACCTGCACAGGTTGCCGCTCATGCGCTCGCGTATCTCGTCGTCGTCCAGCACCGGATCGGACCCCAGGTCCTCGGTCACGGCGCTGGGCCAGCCGCGTTCGGCCTCCGCGAGGACGGCCGTGGCGGAGCAGAGCTGCCCCGGCGTGCAGTACCCGCACTGGAAGGCGTCCTGCTCGATGAAGGCCTCCTGGACGGGGCTGAGCCGCCCGTCCTCTTCGAGCCCCTCGACCGTGACGATGTCGGCCCCGTCGTGCGCGACGGCCAGCGCCAGGCAGCCGTTCGCCCGGCGCCCGTCCAGCAGGACGGTGCAGGCGCCGCACTGGCCGTGGTCGCAGCCCTTCTTCGAACCCGTCAACCCGAGGTCCTCCCGCAGGACGTCCAGCAGGGACGCGCGGGTGTCGACGCTGAGCCGGTGCTCGGTGCCGTTCACGACCAGGGTGATGTCGGCGTGCATAGGCGTGTCCATGCTGCGCCCCTACCCGGAACCGCCGGGGTGAGTCCGGCTAGAGGAGTTCGACGGCGGCGTCCACGGCGGCGCCGACGTCGCCGTCCGGCGGGTACAGCAGGGAGCGCCCCGCGACAAGGCCCTTCACGCCGGGGATGCGCAGCGCGCGGCGCCACCCGTCCAGCACCGGGCCGAGCTCGCCCGCGACCTCGCCGCCGAGCAGCAGCGCGGGCAGCGTCGTCGCCGCCATCACCCGCTCCATCTCCGGCACGACCGGCAGCTTCAGCCACGTGTACGCCGACGTGGTGCCGAGCCCGGACGCCACCGACACCGCGCGGATCATCGCCTCCGGCGTCAGCAGGTTCCGCACGCGGCCCTCGATCCGGTGCGCGACGAACGGCTCCACCATCGCCATCAGCCGGTGCCGGGCGAGGCCCGACACCGCGTGCGCGCAGCCCTCCAGCGTGCGGGCGGTCGCCGGGTCGGCGTCGTCGACGCGCAGCAGCATCTTGCCGCCGTCCAGCCGCGCCGCCGCGACCGCGTCGGCGTCGTAGGCGGTGAACCGGTCGTCGATCTCGAAGGACGTCCCGGCGAGGCCGCCGCGGTTCATCGACCCGATCGCGAGCCGGTCGTCCAGCACGCCGAGCAGGAGCAGGTCCTCCAGGACGTCGGGGGTGCCGAGGACGCCGTCCACGCCGGGGTGCTCCAGCGCGGTGCGGAGCCGGTCGAGCAGGTCGGCGCGGTCCGCCATCGCGACCGGGTCGCCGCCGGCGGCGAGCGCGCCGCGGGCCGGATGGTCGGCCGCGACGATCAGCAGCCGGCCGGACGGCCCGAGCGGGGCGTCGCGGCGCCGCCGGGCGGCCGCCGCCTCGGCGATCGCGCCCGGCCGCGCGGCCCGCACGTCGGTCAGCTCGCTGATGCGCACGCCGCCGAGTCTGCTGACGCCCGCTACCGTGTGTCAATCAGTCCGTGTCGGAGAGTATCTCCACGACCTGCCGGGCCGTGTCGGCCGGCAGCGGCGGCGGCAGGCCCCGCCACTTGCGGGACGCGGCGAGCGCCGCCGCGCCCGCCCCGCCGCCGTACACGGCCGCCGCGACGAACGACGCCAGCTCGGGCGGCAGCTTCTTCTCCAGCAGCAGCACGTTCATCCGGTAGGTCGCGGCGGTCGCGAGGGCCCCGCAGACCCCGGCGACCGCGCCCAGCCGCAGCGCCGGGACGCGCTGCCGGGCCTTCTCCGCCATCTCCCGCTGCGCGGCGTCGACCACCCGCCGGGCGAGCACCAGGTTCTGCTCCAGCGAGCCGCCGACCTCCGCGGGTTCGCTCGACTCCGTCATGACCTCCGGCTTACCCGCAGGAGGGCGAAGGAACCGGGAGAGCAAAGTGTCACCCTCGGTCACCTGATGACTGCGCTAGGTTTCCGACCGGACCACGCCCCGGAGCCGACAGAGAGGCCGGTCGATGCAACCTTTCGAGCTGCCCGACTTCTACGTCCCGTATCCCGCCCGGCTGAACCCGCACCTGGAGGGCGCGCGGAAGCACACGATGGAGTGGGCCCGCGAGATGAGGATGCTGGACGACGACCGGGATCCCGGCACCCCCCACATCTGGGACGAGCCGGCGCTCGAAGCGATGGACTACGCGCTCCTGTGCGCCTACACCCATCCCGACTGCGACGGCCCCGAACTCGACCTCATCACCGACTGGTACGTCTGGGTGTTCTACTTCGACGACCACTTCCTGGAGGTGTTCAAGAAGACCCAGGACCAGGAGGGCGCCCGCACCTATCTCGACCGGCTGCCGCTGTTCATGTCGCTCGAACCGCCCGAGGCGACGAACGCCGTCGAGCGCGGCCTGGCCGACCTGTGGGCGCGGACCGTCCCCGCCAAGTCGGACGCCTGGCGCGAGCGCTTCTCGGTGAGCACCGTGAACCTGCTGCGCGAGTCGCTGTGGGAGCTGTCCAACATCAGCACCGGGCGCATCCCGAACCCCGTCGAGTACATCGAGATGCGGCGCAAGGTCGGCGGGGCGCCCTGGTCGGCCGATCTCGCCGAGCACGCCGCCGGGGTCGAGATCCCCGAGCGCGTCGTCGGGACGCGGCCGCTGCGCGTCCTGAAGGACACCTTCTCCGACGGCGTCCACCTGCGCAACGACATCTTCTCCTACCAGCGCGAGACCGAGTCCGAGGGCGAGGTCAACAACTGCGTCCTGGTGATGGAGCGGTTCCTGGACGTGGCGCCGCAGACGGCCGCCGACACGGTGAACGACCTGCTGACGTCACGGCTCCGGCAGTTCGAGAACACCGCCGTCACCGAGCTGCCGCACATCGTCGCCGACCACGCGCTCGACCCGGCCGAGCAGGCGAGCGTGGCCGCCTACGTCAAGGCCCTCCAGGACTGGCAGTCCGGCGGCCACGAGTGGCACATGCGCTCCAGCCGCTACATGAACAAGAAGTCGCTCGGGATGTCGGCCGCCCGCATCCCGGCGCTGCTGAAATCGGCCCGGATCAGCCTGCCGCACGTCCCGTTCCAGAAGGTCGGCCCGACGCCGCTGCCGGAGTTCGACATCCCGTACGCGCCGCGCGTCAACCCGCACCGCGAGGCCGCCGGCCGCAACGTGGTCGTGTGGGCGCGGGAGATGGGCATGTTCTCGCCGCATCCGCGGCTGCCCGTGTCGGTGTGGTCGGCCGAGCGGCTCACCGGGATGGCGCTGGAGATCTGCGCGGCGTCGCTGAACCCGGACGCGAGCGCCGAGGGCCTCGACCTCGCCACCCAGTGGCTGGCCTTCGGCACCTACGGCGACGACTTCTTCCCCGCGATCTACAACCGCGACCGCGACATCGCCGGGGCGAAGCTGTTCAACGCCCGCGTCGGCGGCTTCATGCCGCTGGACTGCGGCTCCACTCCCCCGCCCGAGAACGCCTTCGAGGCCGCGCTCGCCGACCTGTGGCCGCGCACCGCCCTGCCCATGGACGACCGGGGCCGCCGCGAGTTCCGCGCCGCCGTCGAGCACATGGTGGAGAGCTGGGTCTGGGAGCTGAACAACCACCTCCAGTCGCGCATCCCCGACCCCGTCGACTACGTCGAGATGCGGCGGCACACGTTCGGCTCCGAGATGACGATGGCCCTGTGCCGGATCGACCACTCCCACGAGATCCCGCCGGAGGTGTTCCGGACGCGCACGCTCCGCGAGATCGACGTGTCGGTGATGGACGTCGCCTGCCTGCTGAACGACTGCTTCTCCTACCAGAAGGAGATCGAGTACGAGGGCGAGCTGAACAACGGCGTCCTCGCCATCGAGAACTTCTTCGGCTGCGGGCGCGACGAGGCGCTGCCGATCGTCAACGACCTCATCACGTCCCGCCGCCGCCAGTTCGAGCACCTGGCCGCCCACGAGCTCCCGGCGCTCGCCGACGAGCTCGGCCTGGACGACACCGCCCGCGCGTCCCTGGACGCCTACGTCGGTGAACTCCGCGACTGGATGGCCGGCATCCTCAAGTGGCACCGCGAGTCCGACCGCTACGACGAGCGCCGGCCGGCCCTGCCCACGCCGAGGGGCATCGGCACGTCGGCGTTCTACCTGTTCAGCCGCGGCGGGCGCGGGAACCCCGTGCCCCGGTGACCGGGGCGGCCGCCCGGATCAGGCGTCGGCGGGCTCGGGGGCGGGACGCGGCGCCGGGATCATGAGGGTGTGGCGCTCGTCGGGCGTCAGGCGCCGGAACACGCGCGTCCGGGCCCGCTCGACGAGCGCCGCGCCGTCGGTGACGACCTCCCAGACCCGGACCGTCCGGTCGCCGGAGGCCGTCGCGACGCGGGCGCCGTCGGGCGACCACGCCACGTCCCAGATGTCGTCGTCGTGGACGGCCGCGACCGACAGCTCCCGGCCGGCCAGGGCGTCCCACAGCCGGACGGTCCGGTCGGCGGACGCCGTCGCCAGCACCCGGCCGTCCGGCGACCACGCCACCGACCACAGCCAGCCGTCGTGCCCGGACAGCACCGACACCTCCGCGCCCTCCGCGGCGTTCCACACCCGGACCGCGCGGTCGCCGGAGAGGGCGGCGATGTGCGCGCCGTCCGGCGACCAGGCCACGGCGCGGACGGCGCCCTGCGGCACGGTCAGCGCGGTGACCCGCAGACCCGTCCGGGCCTCCCAGATCAGGACCGCGCCGTCCTGCGAGCCGGTGGCGATCCGCTCGCCGTCGGGCGACCAGGAGACGGCGCGCACGGTGTCCTCGTGGCCGTCCAGCACGAGCGGCGCGGAGCCGTCGGGCGCCTGCACCCGCACGGTGCGGTCGTCGGAGACGCTGGCCAGCCGGGCGCCGTCCGGAGACCACGCCACGGCCCGCACCCAGTCGCCGTGCTCGGCGAGGACGCTCTCCTCGGCGCCGTCCGCCGACCAGACCCGGACGGTCCGGTCGCGGGAGGCGGTCGCGAGGCGGGCGCCGTCGGGCGACCACGCCACGTCCCAGATCTCGTCGGTGTGCCCGGTCAGCACGCGCGGGCCACCCCCCATGGCGGCGGCGTCCCAGATCCGGACGGTGCCGTCGTGCGAGGCGGAGGCGATCCCGCCCGCCGACCAGTCGACCGCCGACACCGCGCGCTCGTGCCCGCGCATCACCGCGACCTCGGCGGCGCGCTCGGCGTCCCAGAACCGGACGGTGCGGTCGTTGGAGCCGGTCGCGAGGCGGGCGCCGTCCGGCGACCACGCCACCGCGCGCAGCGCCTCGGCGTGCCCGCGGAACACCGCCAGCTCGGTGCCCTCCGCGGCCGACCACAGCCGGATCGTCCGGTCGTGGGACGCGGTGGCGATCCGCGCGCCGTCCGGCGACCACGCGACGGCCCAGACGATGTCGGCGTGCCCGGTCAGCACCAGGCCGACCGCGCCGGTCGCCGCGTCCCACACGCGCGCCGTGCGGTCGTAGGAACCGCTGGCGACGCGGGTGCCGTCGGGCGACCAGACGGCCGTGCGGACGGTGTCCTCGTGGCCCGTCAGCACGGCGGCCTCCCGGCCGTCGGCGGCGTCCCAGATCCGGATCGTGCGGTCGTCGGACGCGCTGGCGAGCCGCGTCCCGTCCGGCGACCACGCCACGTCGCGGACCCAGCCGTCGTGGCCGCTCAGCGTGGCCGTGGCGGTGCCGTCCGCCGGGTCCCAGATCCGGACGTCGCCGTCGCGGGACGCGGAGGCGAGGCGGGTGCCGTCCGGCGACCAGGCCACGCCCCACACCATGTCGCCGTGCCCGCGCAGCAGCGCCACCCGGGTGCGGGCGGCGGTGTCCCAGACCCGGACGGTCCCGTCGTCGGACGCGGACGCGAGCCGCAGCCCGTCCGGCGACCAGGCGAGGGCGACGACCGGGGCCTCGTGCCCGCGCAGCACCGCGACCTCGCCGCCCCCGGCGTCCCACACGCGGACCGTCCGGTCCGAGGACGCGGTCGCGACCAGGGCGCCGTCCGGCGACCACGCCACCGCCCAGACGCGGTCGTCGTGGCCGCGCAGCACGCCCCGCACCCGCGACACCGCGAGCGCCGCCGACAGCGCCCGGCGGGCCAGCGGCGTCGGCGCGCACTCCTCGTGCGCGGCCAGGGCGAGCAGCAGGCTGTGCTCGGGGTCGGTGCGGAAGCCGGTGAGCGCCTGCCGGGCGATCGAGTCGGCGAGCCGCCGCATCGCGACCCCGTCGGACCGGTGCGAGATCTCCACGAACTCGGTGACCAGCGGCTCGGCGGCGGCGAGCCCGTCGGCCTCGGCGAGCCACCTGCGCGCCGCCGCGAGCCGCTCGCCGCGCAGCAGGTACGCCTCCTGGCGGCCGTAGCGGTCCCACTCGGCGGCCCACTGCGCCAGGTCGGCGAGGCGGCGCAGCGCCTCGGCGTGCAGCGCGATCGTCTGCCGCAGCGGCGCCCACGCGGAGAACAGCGCCTCGTGCGAGACGTCGAAGACGGCCTCGTCGCCCTCCTCGCCGCTGGTGCACAGCCGCTCCCGGACGAACGCGTCCACGACCAGCCGGCCGGCGGCGTCGAGCTCGCTCGCCGGCACCCGGCGGCGCGTCGGCCGCCCCTCGGTGAACCGCACGAACTTCAGCAGCGTCTCCAGGACGGGCGGCGCCGGGTCGAGGGCCTCCATCTCGCGCATCACCCGGTCGGCGCGGCGGGTGAGCGCGCCGTCGACGCCGCCGGTCCGGCGGTAGTGCTCGGCGGTGATGGTGCCGTCCCGCCCGACGCGCAGGTACAGCTCGTGCAGCAGGTAGGCAAGCAGCGGCAGCGCCGTCCCGTCGCCGGTGTCGTCGGCCATCTGCGCGACGAGCTCCGGCGGCTCGAACACGATGCCGGCCCGCTCCGCCGGCTCGCGGATCACCGTCCGCAGCGCCGCCCGGTCGAGCGCGGTCACCGTGAACGGGTGCCGGAACAGGGCGGCGTGCTCGCCGCTGAGGAACGCGGTGAGGAACTCGGCGCGGAACACCAGGACGACCCACAGCTTCGGGTCGGCGTCGAGCCCGTCCCGCAGCATCCCGAGGAAGGCGCGGCTGCGCTCCGGGTCGGTGAGCGTCAGCAGTTCCTCGGCCTGGTCGACGACGAGCAGCAGCGACCGGTTACGCCGGCCGCGCCGCAGCGCGTCGAGGTGGCGGCGCAGGTCGCCGGGGCGGTCGCGCAGGTCGGCGGCGATGCGCTCGGCGTCGCCGGTCCCGCCGGCCGCGTCCGCGAGGACGTAGCCGAGGCAGCGGAACGGGTCGTCCTCCGGGGTCAGCGACGGCAGCACGATCCAGGCCCGCTGC
Organism: Actinomadura sp. NPDC049382; assembly: GCF_040677125.1. Lineage (NCBI taxonomy): Bacteria > Bacillati > Actinomycetota > Actinomycetes > Streptosporangiales > Thermomonosporaceae > Actinomadura > Actinomadura sp. NPDC049382. Next base: position 34,957 of record NZ_JBFARO010000045.1, on the reverse strand, counting down.
TGCCGGAGCCGGGGCAGCACCCCGGCGTGCAGCAGCGACGACTTCCCGACCCCGGACGGCCCGGTCACCGCGATCGACCGCGTGCCGCCGCCCGGCCGCAGCCGCTCGATCAGCTCGTGGACCTCGCCGTCGCGGCCGAAGAAGACGCCGTCGTCCTCCTCGGTGAAGGCGTCCAGGCCCGGGTAGGGCGACCGGTCGGTCTTCCACACCGGCCGGGCGAGGGACCGCCGCTCCTGCGCCTTCTCCCACGCCAGGACGAGCGGGATCAGCAGCATGCACAGGACGATGACGGGCAGCGCCCACTCCTGCACCGCGTGGGTCGTCTGCGGGGAGACCTGCAAGGCCAGGCCCAGCAGCGCCACCAGCAGGATCATCAGGTACCCCGGGAACACTGGACCCCGCCGACGCCCCATTTACCGTCCTCCGGACCCGGAATTCGATCATCACCCGACCCTTCATGCTACTTCCGGGCCGGTTCGCCGCCGGTGCCGCGAAATGCCCGGCGCCGCGCGGACATGTGGGGGGTGTCAGCCGAATCCGCCGCGCCCCGGCGCGCGCGACGAGAGGAGCGGGATTGCCATCCCCTTACGACGATCCGCCCGACGACCGGCGGCGCCGCTTCGAGGAGATCTACGCGGCCCACCGGGCGCAGATCCTCGGGTACGCGATGCGCCGCACCGCCGACCCGCAGGACGCGGCCGACGTCCTCGCCGAGACGTTCCTGACGGCGTGGCGGCGGCTCGACGACGTCCCGCCCGGCGGGCAGGCGCGGCTGTGGCTGTACGGGACGGCGCGCCGGGTGCTCGCCAACCACCACCGCGGCGAGCGCCGCCGGTCCGCGCTGGCCGCCGACCTCGGCGCCCGGCTGCGCACCGCCGCCCCCGCCGCCCCGGACGCGGCGGGCCTCGCCGACGTCGCCGCCGCGTTCCGCACGCTGCCCGAGCGCGACCGGGAGCTGCTGTCCCTGGTCGGCTGGGAGGGGCTGGACCACGGCGAGATAGCGACCGTCCTCGGCTGCTCCCGCAACGCCGTGCGGATCCGCCTGCACCGCGCCCGCCGCCGGTTCGCCCGCGCGCTGGACGGCGCGGACGCGCCCGCCCTGCCCGCCGCCGCGCGCATCCCGAACGGAGAACACGCATGAACCGTGACATCGACTCTCAGATCGCCCGGCTCGCCACCGTCACCGACGCCCAGGCCGCGCGGCTGCTGCCGGACGACGCCGCCGCCGACCTGGCCGACCGCATCACCGCCGCCGCCCCCGGCCCCGCGCCGGCGGCGCCCCGCAGGCGGCGCTCACCGCTGCTGACCTTCGGCCTCCCGCTGGCCACCGCGGGCGTGGCCTGCGCCGCCGCCGTCGCGGTGGCCGTCCTCCCCTCGGACGGCGGACCGGAGCGCACCCCGGCCGTCACCACCGCGAAGCCGAACCCGAACGTCTCCCTCGTGGCGGCCCTGTCCTTCACGCGCAAGGGCGGCTACATCGACGTGAAGGTCCGCGACCCGCTCGCCGACCCGCAGCGGTACCGGGAGGAGTTCGCCCAGCACGGCCTCAAGGTCAAGCTGTCCTTCGTCCCCGGGTCGCCGTCCATCGTCGGCACCGTGGTCATGATGGACACGAGCGACGGCACGAAGCCGGACGACGTCACCACCATCACCGCGAAGGGCGAGTGCGAGACCGGCGGCGGGGGCGACATCTGCCCGGTCGGCGTCCGCGTCCGCACCGACTACAAGGGCAGCGCCGAGATCGTGTTCGCCCGCGCCGCCCGTCCGGGCGAGCAGTACAACAGCAGCGCGCCGGTCACCGCGCCGGGCGAGGCCATGCACGGCATGACGTTCCGGGGCCACCGCGTGGGCGACGTCCTCGCCGCCCTGAAGAAGCGCCACGTCTCGGTGCCCGAGTACCGCTACATGGACGGCAACGAGAGCAAGGCCCTGTACCCGGGCCAGGTTCCGGACTCGTGGTACGTCCACGACGCGGTCCCCTGGGCCAAGGGCCAGGTCCTCCTGTTCGTGGGCGAAACCCCCAAGGAGCGGCCCGCACCGGCCCCGGCCCTCCCCGGCCAGGGCCCGACCGGCTGACGGCTCAGTCGCCCTGGCTGAGGGCGAGGGTGTCGAGGGCCGCGTAGGTGCCGGTGATCGCGACCAGGGCGGCCATCGAGCCGCGCGGGACGTCGCCGCGGGCCAGGTGGACCAGGCCCGCGGCGGTGTCGCACGCGTCCACCAGCAGGCAGAGCCGCCTCCACCGGCGCCGCGCCGCCGGGTCGCTCATCAGGTAGCCGGCGCCGAGCGCGACGGCGCGGCTGCCGAAGACGCGGATGAGGTAGCGGAGCTCGGGGGTGTCCCGGGAGCCCATGCCCGCCAGCTTCAGGTTGAGGCCGGGCGCCGCGAGCGCCAGCGTCCCCCAGGCGACCCGGCCGCCCGCCAACATCTCCAGTGCGCGTTCCATGGCGCCGACCCTGCCAAAGCCCGCGGCGCGGATCGATTACCCCGGAGGTAACAGCGACTCGCGGACGGTCATGAGGGCGAAGCCGAGGAGGTTCTCGCCGCGCCAGGACGCGACCTGCTCGGCGCGGGGGTCGTCGGCGGCGAGGCCGATGCCCCAGACGCGGTCGAGGGGGCTCGCCTCGACGAGGACGCGGTCGCCGGTGCCGGCGAGGTAGTCGCGCAGTTCTTCGTGCTGGGCGAACTTCGCCTCGTTGGCCCGTGTGACTATCGCCACACGATGGTTCCGCCACGTTTCCTCGTCGAAGTTCCGGACGCGGCGGCCGAGGTCTTTCGCGCGGCGGGGATGGGCCGCGGCGATGACGGCGGCGGCCGTTTCCTCGTCGCCGAAGAGGCGGGCTTTCCCAGCCATCATGTAGTGCTCGGCCGTCCGATAGGTGACGCCGTCCACGGTGAAGGGGGACGGCCACCACTGGCTGAGGTAGCCGCGACCAGGGGTCTGATGGCCCCAGAAGAACAGGAACTTCAGGCGGGCGCCCTTGTTCTGCAGGCGGGCCAGTTCGGCTGCGTCCATGGGAGAAGGGTGCCAGGGCGCGGGCGCGGCGGCCATCGGGTTTTCCGGTCGGGAATGGATGATCAATTCCCGGCGTTAGGGGTCCTGCTGCGTCCCTGCTCGGGGGAGGGACGCGGTCTAGACCATTTTGCGAAAGCGGGCCGGTGGCCGGGAACATTTGCTGATCAGACCCCGGCTCGAACTGGGAGGACTGCGGTACCAATGGAGAATGCCCTGGCGAACCCTCGTCGCACGAAGATCGACTCGTGGCCGGAGCGGCGGCCGATGGACGCGGACGCGGAGCGTCCCGCGGAGGCCGAGGCCGGCGAGGATCTCGCGGCGCGCTGATCTGCGCATAGATCAGGACCCGTCCGGTCGATCCGGGCGGGTTCTTCGCGTCTCGGCTCTTCGTCTCAGCGGGGTGCGGCGGTGCTGGCGCGCAGCACGACCTCGCCGGCGACGCGCTCGATGCGGCTGCGGCGGGCGGAGGGCTCGCGCAGGGCGAGGCCCATGACGCGCTCCCCCATCGCGTCGAGCGGCAGCGCGACGGTGGTCAGCGGCGGGGTCAGGTCGCGGACGATCGGGATGTCGTCGAAGCCCGCGAGGGAGATGTCGCCGGGCACTGACAGGCCGCTGTCGCGGAAGGCGGCGAGGGCGCCGATCGCCATCACGTCGGTGACGGCGAACACGCAGGTCGGCGGGGTGTCGCGGCGCAGCAGCTCGGTCGCCGCCGCGTAGCCTCCGTCGCGGGTGAAGGCGGCCTCGACGATGTGCTCCGGGGGGATCCGCACGCCCGCGTCGGCGAGCGCGTCGGCGAAGCCGCCGAGCCGGTCGGACACGGTGGTCAGGGCGCGCGGGCCGGACAGCACGCCGAAGTCGCGGTGGCCGAGGTCGAGCAGCGCGCGGGCGAGGGCGGCGGCGCCCTCCCGGTTCTGCGGCAGCACGGCGTCGACCTTGAGGCTGCGGTGCCGGCTGAGGACGGCGACGCGGCCGCCGGTGCGCTGGTAGGGGTCCAGCTCGGCGGCCATCGAGCGCTCCCAGTCGCGGTCCTCGAAGCCGGAGCCGATGAGCAGGATCGCGCGGGCCCGCTGGGCGCGCAGCATCGCCACGTACTCGATCTCGCGGGCCGGGTCGCGGAACGTGCTGGCGAGCATCACCAGCATCCCGTGGTCGGCGGCGGTGCGCATCACGCCGCGGGCGACGGCGGCGAAGTAGGGGTCGCTGACGTCGTGGCAGATCACCCCGACGGAGGTGCTGGACGCGCTGGCCAGCGCCTGGGCGTGCGCGTTCGGCGTGTAGCTGAGCCGTCCGGCGGAGGCGAGCACGCGCTCCCGGAGGTCGGCGCGGACCTGCGAGGTCCCGTTCAGGACGCGGGACGCGGTGGCGAGGGAGACGCCGGCGTCGCGGGCCACGTCCTGCAGGGTCACGTAGGCCCGCTCCGCGCGCTCCTCCTCGGCCGCTTCGGTCATCACCGCCCCCTCGGTCGACGCCGCCCGGCGCGGCGGGTCTTGGCGAAGACCCTCTTGACCGCGGTGCGCGTCGCTTCCTACGGTACATCAGAAAGCGCTTTCTGAACGCGCTTTCACAGGCACCCGTCCCGGAGGACCCCATGGTGAGTCAGGGCACGACGACCGCGCCGTCCCCAGCGGACGCGCCCGGCGTCGTCGAACGCGGCCGGCCCGGCGCGGGCGAGCGGCTACGCGACGGCCTGGAGCGGTCGTGGCGGCCGGTCGCGCTGCTGCTGGCCTGCTTCGCGGCCTGGTGGGCCGTCAGCGCGTTCAAGCTGGTCGAGGAGTACCTCGTCCCCTCGCCCGGCGCGACGCTGCGGCTGATGGCCGACAAGTGGGGCTACATCTGGCACCACACGTGGGTCACCACGTACGAGACCCTGATCGGCTTCGCGCTCGCGGTGCTCATCGGGGTCGCGGCCGCGGTGATCATGGTGTACTCGTCCACGGTCGAGCGCACCCTCTACCCGATCCTGCTGTTCGCGCAGGTCATCCCGAAGATCGCGATCGCCCCGCTGTTCGTGGTGTGGCTCGGCTTCGGGATCGGCCCCAAGATCGTCGTCGCGGTCCTGATCGCGTTCTTCCCGGTGGTGATCTCGATGGTCGCCGGGCTGAAGGCGGTGGACCCGGAGATGCTGCAGCTGTCGGCCACGATGGGCGCGAGCCCGCTGGCCACCTTCGCCAAGATCCGGCTGCCCGCCTCGCTCCCGCACCTGTTCTCCGGCCTGAAGGTCGCGGTCACCCTCGCCGTCACCGGCGCCGTCGTCGGCGAGTTCGTCGGCGCGAACGAGGGGCTCGGCTACGTGATCCTGCAGGCCAACGGCAACCTCGACACCCCGATGCTGTTCGCCGGGCTGCTGGTCATGTCGGCCATCGGCGTCGTGATGTTCGTCGTCGTCGAGGTCGCGGAGAAGCTGCTGCTGCCCTGGCACGCGAGCAACCGCGGCGAAGCCGTCACCACCACCTACTGACCCCCCGCCGCAACCCCACCCCATACGGAGGGCCGTCCGATATGAAACTCCGCACCTTCGCCATCGCCGTCCTCGCACCGGTCGTGGCGTTCGCCGGGACCGCCTGCGGCGGGGACTCCGACGAGACCACGAGCGCCTCGGGCAAGAAGCTGACCAAGGTCACGCTGACCCTGAACTGGTACCCGTACGGCGAGCACGCGCCGTTCTACTACGGCAAGAAGAAGGGCATCTACGAGAAGCACGGCATCGACCTGGAGATCAAGGCCGGGCAGGGGTCGCAGAAGACCGTCCAGGCCGCCGCCGCCGGGCAGACCGACTTCGGCTGGGCCGACACGCCCGCGCTGCTGGCCGCCGTCGACAAGGGCATGCCGGTCAAGAGCGTCGGCGTGTTCCTGCAGACCACGCCCGCGTCGGTGCAGTCGTTCACCTCGTCCGGGATCAAGAAGCCCGCCGACCTGAAGGGCAAGAAGATCGCCGGGACGGCCGGGGACGCGCTGGCCCGCACCTTCCCGGTGTTCCTGCAGAAGAACGGGATCAACCCGAGCGAGGTGCCCGTCCAGAACACCGACCCGGCCGGGAAGATGGCCGCGGTGCTGTCCGGCAAGACGGCCGGGCTGATGGGCTTCGCCAACGACCAGGGCCCGACGATGGCCGACAAGTCCGGCAAGGGCGTCTCGTACCTGCGGTACGCCGACTTCGGGCTGAACTTCTTCTCCAACGGCCTGATCGTCGGCGAGCGGAAGCTGAAGAGCGACGCCGACCTCGTCAAGAAGATGGTCGCCGCCACGAGCGAGTCGTGGACGGCGGCGGAGGGCGACCAGGCGGGCGCCGTCGCGAGCATGGCCGGCGCGTCCGAGCAGCTCCCGCCGGAGAAGGTCATCACCGAGCAGTTCAAGACCACGCTGACCCTGCTGCACACGCCCGCGACGCAGGGCAAGGCCCCCGGCGTGAACGCCGAGGACGACTGGAAGACCACCATCACCACCTTCCAGCAGGCCGGAGTCATCGAGAAGGCGCAGCCGCCGTCGGAGTACTGGCAGGCGTCGGCCGCTCCGCAGTCATGACGGGACGAGCGATGAAGACCATGAGCAAATCGGCAGCCGAACCGGAGACCGGGCGGGAGACCGCCGTCAGCCTCGACGGGGTCGCGGTCAAGTTCCGCAGCCGCAAGCGCGACGTCACCGCCCTGCGCGAGGTGTCGCTGGACGTCGCGATGGGCGAGTTCGTCGCCATCGTCGGGCCGTCCGGCTGCGGCAAGTCCACGATGCTGAAGCTGGTCGCGGGCCTGCTGAAGCCCTCGACCGGGAACGTTCTCCTGCGCGGCGACAAGGTCACCGGACCGCGCCACGACATCGGCTACGTGTTCCAGCGCGCCGCGCTGCTGGAGTGGCGCAGCGCCCGCAAGAACATCCTGCTCCAGGCGGAGATGCGCAAGATGCCGGCCGAGCAGGCCCGCCGGCGCACCGCCGAGCTGATCGAGATGACCGGCCTGACCGGGTTCGAGGACGCGCTGCCGCACGAGCTGTCCGGCGGCATGCAGCAGCGGGTCGCGCTGTGCCGCGCGCTGCTGCACGAGCCGCCCGTCCTGCTGATGGACGAGCCGTTCGGCGCCCTCGACGCGCTCACCCGCGAGCAGCTCAACGTCGAGATGAACCGGATCTGGCGGGAGACGGGCACGACGATCCTGCTCGTCACGCACTCGATCGCGGAGGCCGCGTACCTGGCCGACCGGGTCGTGGTGATGAGCGACCGGCCCGGCACGATCGAGGAGGTCATCGACGTCGACCTGCCGCCGGAGCGCGACTACGCGGCCACCATGGCCCGCCCCGAGTTCGCCCGCGTCACCAACCGCGTCCGAGGTCTGCTCGGCGCGGGTGCCGCGGCCGATTGACACGTACACCACAGGTTGGGAAGGAACGGGATGGAACGCAGGTCCATCGGGATCGTCATGAACGGCGTCACCGGCCGGATGGGGTACCGCCAGCACCTCCTCCGCTCGATCCTCGCGATCCGCGAGCAGGGCGGGGTGCGCACGGGCGACGGCACCGTGCTGTGGCCGGAGCCGGTGCTCGTCGGGCGCAGCGAGGCCAAGCTGCGCGACCTCGCGGAGCGGCACGGGCTGACCGCGTGGACGACGGACCTGGCCGAGGCGCTGGCGCGTCCGGGCATCGACGTCTACTTCGACGCGCAGGTCACCGGCGCGCGGGTGGACGCGATCCGGGCGGCCGTCGCGGCGGGCAAGCACGTCTACACCGAGAAGCCGCTCGCCGAGGACCTGGACGAGGCGCTCGCGCTGGCCCGGCTCGCCGACGAGGCGGGCATCAAGCACGGCGTCGTCCAGGACAAGCTGTTCCTGCCGGGCCTGCTCAAGCTGAAGCGGCTGGTGGACGGCGGCTTCTTCGGCCGCATCCTGTCGGTGCGCGGCGAGTTCGGCTACTGGGTGTTCGAGGGCGACTGGCAGGACGCGCAGCGGCCGAGCTGGAACTACCGGGCCGAGGACGGCGGCGGGATCATCCTCGACATGTTCTGCCACTGGCGGTACGTGCTGGACGGGGTGGTCGCGCCCGTCCGGTCCGTGCAGGCGCTCGGGGCGACGCACATCCCCGAGCGGGTGGACGAGGACGGCAAGCCCTACGAGGCGACCGCCGACGACGCCGCCTACGGCATCTTCGAGCTGGACGGCGGGATCGTCGCGCAGGTCAACTCGTCCTGGACGACCCGCGTGTTCCGCGACGAGCTGGTGGAGTTCCAGGTGGACGGGACGGAGGGCTCGGCGGTCGCGGGGCTGCGGCGCTGCCGCGTCCAGCACCGGTCGATGACGCCGAAGCCGGTGTGGAACCCCGACCTGCCCGCCACCGAGGACTTCCGCTCGCAGTGGCAGGAGATCCCCGACAACGTCGAGTTCGACAACGGGTTCAAGGCGCAGTGGGAGATGTTCCTGCGGCACGTCGCCGACGACGGCCCGTTCCCCTGGGACTTCTACGCGGGTGCGCGCGGCGTGCAGCTCGCCGAGCTGGGGCTGCGGTCCTGGCGGGAGGGCCGCCGGCTGGAGGTTCCGGACCTGTGAAGATCGATCTGACGGGTTCGCTCACGCCCTACACGATGGGCGAACCGCGCACCTACGAGCCGCCTCCGGGGCCGAGCACGGCGCGGGTCGCGTACGCGGCCGCGCACGTGGTGCCCGAGCTGTCCGGCGACTCGCTCGACTGGGACACGACGCTGGCGTTCCGGCGGCACCTGTGGTCGTACGGGCTCGGCGTCGCGGAGGCGATGGACACCGCGCAGCGCGGCATGGGCCTGGACTGGGCGGCGACCCGCGAGCTCATTCTGCGGAGCGGTCGGGAAGCGCTTTCAGTCGGCGGCCGGATCGTCTGCGGCGCGGGCACCGACCAGCTCCCGCCCGGCCCCGCGACGCTGGAGCAGATCGTCGCCGCCTACACCGAGCAGCTCGCGGTGATCGAGTCGGCCGGCGCCGTCCCCGTGCTGATGGCGAGCCGCCACCTGGCCGCCGCGGCGCGCGGCCCGGAGGACTACGCCGACGTCTACGGGCGGCTGCTCGCGCAGGTCGAGCGGCCGGCCGTCCTGCACTGGCTGGGGCCGATGTTCGACCCGGCGCTGGACGGCTACTGGGGCTCCCCCGACCTCGACGTGGCGACCGGCGCGCTGCTGGCCCTCATCGAGGACCACGCGTCCCGGATCGACGGGGTGAAGATCTCGCTGCTGGACGCCGACCGGGAGATCGCGTTCCGGCGCCGGCTGCCGGCCGGCGTGCGCCTCTACACCGGCGACGACTTCAACTACCCGGAGCTGATCAAGGGCGACGCCGAGGGGCACAGCGACGCGCTGCTCGGCATCTTCGACCCGATCGCGCCCGCCGCCGCCGCGGCCCTGCGCGCCCTGGACGGCGGCGACCTCGCCTCCTACGAGGAGATCTTCGCCCCGACCGTGCCGCTGTCGCGCCACCTGTTCGAGGCGCCCACCTACTACTACAAGACAGGTGTGGTGTTCCTGGCCTGGCTGACCGACCACCAGCCGCACTTCCGCATGGTCGGCGGGCTGGAGACCGCGCGTTCCGTGCCGCACATGGTGCGCCTGTTCCAGCTCGCCGACGCCGCCGGCCTCTTCCCCGACCCCGGGCTGGCGGCGCACCGGATGCGCGCCTGGCTGACCGTCCAAGGAGCCGCATGACGAGGTTCAGTCTCAACCAGTGGACGACCCGGCACTGGTCCCTGCCCGACCTGGCCGAAGGCTGCGCCGCGGCCGGTGTGACGGGCGTCGGCCTGTGGCGGGAGCCCGTCGCCGAGTACGGCCTGGCCCGCACCGGCAAGCTCATGCACGACCACGGGCTCGCGGTCACGTCCCTGTGCCGGGGCGGCTTCTTCCAGGAGCCGGACGCGCTGGAGAACAACCGGCGCGCCATCGAGGAGGCCGCCGAACTGGGCGCGCCCTCCCTGTGCCTGGTGAGCGGCGGTCTGCCGGACGGTTCCCGTGACCTGGACGGCGCGCGCGCACGCGTCGCCGACCTCCTCGCAGAACTGGCGCCCTACGCGGGCGAGCACGGCGTGCAGCTCGCGATCGAGCCGCTGCACCCGATGTACTGCTCCGACCGCTGCGTGGTCTCCACCCTCGCGCAGGCGCTCGACCTGGCGGCGCCGTTCCCGGCCGCGCAGGTCGGCGTCATGATCGACACCTACCACCTGTGGTGGGACCCGGACGCCTGGGCGGGCATCGCCCGCGCGGGCGCCGAGGGCCGGATCTCGCTGTTCCAGGTCGCGGACTGGGTGACGCCGCTGCCCGAGGGCGTCCTCACCGGGCGCGGCATGCTCGGCGACGGGTGCGTGGAGCTGCGCCGCTTCCGCGAGGCCGTGGACGCGACCGGCTACACCGGCCCGATCGAGGTCGAGATCTTCAACGACGCGCTGTGGGCCATGCCCGGCGCGGAGGCCCTCGCCCTCACGCTGGCGCGCTTCGCGGAACACGTCGCGTGACGTCCGCGCCGGCCCGTCCGCGCGCGTCCGGGGACGGGGGACGGACCTGGCGGGCGGCGTCCGGCGCGTGGCTCGGGATCGGCACGGCGCCGGGCGCGCTCGTCCTCGGCGCGCAGGTCGGCGGGCGGCACGGCGGCGCGCTGCCGCTGCTGGTCCTGCTGGTCGGCGGCGCCGTCATGACGGTGCTGCTGCTCGCGCAGGGACGGCTCGGCCTGCGCGCGCCCGCCGGGGAGGACGCGGGCATGGCCGAGCTGGCGCCGCGCTACCTCCCGCCGGTCGCCGAGCGCGCGTTCACCGCGCTGCTCGCGGTCGCGATGGTGGGCTGGTTCGGGTTCAACCTCGGCCTCGGCGGCGCGGCGGCCGCTGCGCTCGGCGGCGTCCCGGACGCGGTCGGCGTCACGGCGCTGGCCGTCCCGCTGGTCGCGGTGCTGATCGCGGGCGGCGGGCGGTGGAACGCGATCGCCGTCGTCACCACGCTCACCGCGATCGCGCTGATCGGCATCGTGGCGGTGAAGCTCGCGCCGCCCGCGTCCCCGGTGTCGCTCGCGCGGGACGGGCCGCCGGGCGTCCTCGCCGCCGACCTCGCCGGATACATCGGCTACGTGTCGGTGTTCGCCGTCCGGGCCCCGGACTTCACGGTCGGCCTGCGCGGGCGCGGCGACCTCGCGGCCTGCGTCGCGCTGCTCGTCGTCCCGGCGCTCGCGGCCTCCGTCGTGGGCGCCGGGGTGGCGGCGGCGAGCGGCTCCACCGACGTCGTCGCCGTCCTCGCCGGGCCGGACGGGCTGCCGGCCGCGAACCTGTTCGTCGCCGCGTCGGTCATCGCCCCGACGCTGGCCGCCGTGCACTCCGGCGCGCTCGCCGTCCGCCGCTTCCTGCCCGCCGAACGCCCGGACGCCGGACGGCCGGCGGACGTCATGGCGCGGCTGCGCTCGCGGCAGACGGTGGCCGTCCTGGCGATCGCCGTGCCGGGCGCGGTGCTCGCCGCGCTGCGCGTGGACCGGATGCTGCTCGACTGGCTGACGGTGCTGGCCGCGGCGCTGCCGGCGCTCGTCCCGCCGATGGCGGCGGAGGCGGCACGGCGGCGGCGCGGACGGCCCGCGCGCCCCGTGGCCACCTGGATCTGGGCCCCCGGAGCGGCGGTGGCGGTGGCGTTGACCGTGGCGGGCCACGCGGCGGCGGCCCCCGTCGGCCTGCTCGTGTCCGTGGCCGGGACGCTCGCCCACGCGTGGCGCCGCCGGGCGAGGGCGTGACCCGATGTGGACATGCGACAAGTCCGAAATTCGTTCTTGACGCCGGGCGGGGGCGGTCGTACGTTCGAGAAAGCGCTTCCAGAAAGCGCTTTCCAGCCACCACCTAACCCCCTTTGGACGGCCGGAATGCAACGAAGGCTCCACTGGTGTCTCCTCGCGCTCGCGGCGCTGCTGCTGCCGCTGCTCGCCGTACCCCCGGCGGCGCAGGCGCGCGACGACGCGCCGATCCTCGACCCGATCCCCGACGACCCCGCCCCCTCCGGGCTCGGCCTCGTCCTGCAGGAGGTCGCGCAACTCCCGCAGTCGAAGCCCACCGGAACCCCCACCGACCCCCGGCTGCTGCGGTGGAACCGCATCAACTACGTCGGCGAGGTCCCCGACCACTCGGGCCGGCTGTACGTGCCCGACCTGAACGGCAAGCTGTACCTGCTCGACAAGAAGACCCGCACCCCGAGCGTCTACCTGGACGTCGGCGAGACGTTCGCGCCCGACTTCTTCTCCCAGGCCGGGCTCGGGCAGGGCTTCGGGTTCGTGGCGTTCCACCCCGACTTCCGCGAGAACGGCAAGTTCTACACCGCGCACGTCGAGGCCGGGAACGCGCTGAAGACCAAGACCCCCGACCTCACGCCGCAGCCGAACACCGGCTACCACGGCGTCATCGACGAGTGGACGGCGTCCGACCCGAAGGCCGGCACGTTCTCCGGGACGCACCGCGAGGTCCTGCGCATCGGGTTCTCCGGGCGCATCCACAACCTCCAGCAGATCGACTTCAACCCCAACGCCCGTCCCGGCGACGCCGACTACGGGATGCTCTACCTGACGGTCGGCGACGGCGGCAACGGCAACGTCGGCGACAACGGCGGCGACCCGCAGAACCTCGCCGTCCCGCAGGGGAAGATCCTGCGCATCGACCCGGCCGGGACCAACAGCGCGAACGGCAAGTACGGCGTCCCCGCCGACAACCCGTTCGCCGGCCAGGCCGGCAAGCTCGGCGAGATCTACGCCTACGGCATGCGCGACCCGCACCGGTTCAGCTGGGACACCGGCGGCACCCACCGGATGTTCCTCGCGCACATCGGCGAGCACGAGATCGAGTCGATCCACGAGATCTACCCCGGCGCCAACATCGGCTGGAGCGAGCGGGAGGGCGCGTTCACCTTCCGCAAGGACGACCGCTGCCACCTGTACCCGCTGCCCGCGGACGACGACAAGTACGACTACGAGTACCCGCTCGCGGCCTACGACCACGACCCGCCGCCGGACTGGGACTGCCGCAGCGACGTCGGCCACGCCATCTCCGGCGGCTACGTCTACCGGGGCGCGAAGCTGCCCGCGCTGCGCGGCAAGTACCTGTTCACCGACATCGTCGACGGCCGGCTCATGTACACCGAAGAGTCGGAGATGAAGCACGACGCGTCCGGCAAGAACCGCGCGCAGATCTACGAGCTGGCGGCCTACGACACGTCCGGCAAGCCCGTCACGATGCGGGAGCTGGCCGGTGACGAGCGCGTCGACCTGCGCTACGGCATGGACGCCAAGGGCGAGCCGTACCTGCTCGCCAAGGCCAACGGCAAGGTCTGGAAGGTCGTCGGGACGAAGCGGGTCGCGTCCTGCAAGGCGGGCCCGGTCCAGGTCAAGCACGCCACGGACGCCGGGAGCTGGGCACCGGTCACGCCGTCGAAGTGGACGTTCACCGGTGGCGAGGTCGTCCTCGCCGAGGCCGGCGAGCAGCGGCCCGGCCCGCGCCGCCCGTTCGAGTACGCGGTGCTCACCAAGGGACCGGTGCTCGGCTCGACGCGGATCGAGGCGCAGGTGCGGCTCGACACGCCGGTGTCGGTCAGCAACCGGGACGTCATCGTCGTCTTCGGCTACCAGGACGACACGCACTTCTATTACGCGCACCTGTCCAGCGACAACACCATCTACCCGCACAACGGGATCTTCCTGGTGAACGGCGCCGACCGGCAGCGCATCGACCAGCAGTGGAACGCCAACCGGTCGCACGGCGCGCCGCCGTCCATCACGGACGAGGCGTGGCACGGCGTCCGGGTGGACCGCTGCGCCGAGACCGGCGAGACCGCCGTGTACGTGGACGGCTCGTCCCGCCCCGTGTTCACGGCGCTCGACACGACCCTCGGCTCCGGCCGGGTGGGCTTCGGCTCGTTCGACAACACCGGCCGGCTCCGCGGCCTGACCGTCCGCGGAACCCCAGCGAAGTAACGGCCTCCTCCGGGCGGGCGGCGGGCACCGGCGCCCGCCCGGAGGGCTCCAAGGAGTCCACAATGCTGATTCGCCGCGGCCCCGCAGCGCTCGCCACCGTGCTGCTCGGCGCCTCCCTCACCGTCGCCGCCCCCGCCCAGGCATCGACCGGCGGCGTCTTCCCGCCCCTGAAGAAGAACCTGATCTCCTACTACGACTTCGAGCACCCCGTGCCCGGCGACCCGTCCCGCGAGGCCGACCGCGGCCGGTCCGGGACGACGATCGACCTGATCAACGGCGGCGCCGCCATGCGGGTCGAGGACGGCGCGCGGCGGCACGCCATCCAGCTCAAGCAGGTGGACCCGTCCGCCAACGGGAACGACGACTGGAAGGCGGGGATCTACTCGGCGACGGGCGTCCCGTCCCTGCACGCGTTCAACGCCGCCAAGGGCGCGACGCTCATGGGCTGGTTCAAGATGACCGGCACCAACCCGAGCCCCAACACCGTCACCGCGAACCCCGACGACAAGTACAACGCGATCGGGCTGTCCGGCCTGCTCACCGGCGACTCCGACGGGCACGGCGTGCGCGCCCTGCTGGAGATCATCGACGTGTCCGGCACCCTGCGCGTCGTCGCGCTGGGCCGCCGCGTGGACGGGTCGAAGTCGCAGACGTTCGCGGCGAGCGAGGACTGGCAGAGCGTCCTCCCCCAGAACACCTGGGTGCATCTCGCCGCGACGTTCGACTACGACACCGGGCAGATGGCGCTCTACAAGAACGGCGCGCCGCTGCCGGGCTTCTACACCGTCGCCGGGGACCCGTGGGGCGTCGAGGGCGACCCCGAGCCGGACGTCACGTCCGCCACCGACCCGCGCGGCATCAAGATCGGCGGGAGCTTCCCGCAGAACAACCTTGAGCGGAACCCCTGCAACTGCCGCATGGACGGCCTGATGTTCCTCGACCGCGCCCTCACCCCCAAGGAGGCCGCGATCCAGTACAGGTTCGCGAAGAAGTGACCCGGCCCGCCGCCGGTGCCCGCCCCGCGCGGGCGCCGGCGGTGCGTTTCACCGGCGGGTCGTCTCCGCGTCGTCCGCCTGACCGGCCGTCTCCTCGGCATCCTGCGTCGCGGCCCAGGTGCCGAGCAACCGGAGCGCCTCCTCGGACGGCGATCCGGGTTCCGCCGCGTAGGCGTAGATCCAGCGTTCGCCGTCGTGCAGTCGCAGCGACTCGACCTGCAGCGTGAGGTCGCCGACGACGGGGTGGCGGAACCGCTTCGGGCCCCGGCACGGCACCTCGACGTCGTGCTCGGCCCACCAGTTCCGGAACTCGGGGCTGGCGACGGACAGCTCCCCGATCAGCGCGTGCAGCCGCTTGTCGCGCGGGTAGCGGCCCGCCGTCCGCCGCAGGACGCCGACGCTCACGCGCGCGTTCATCTCCCAGTCGACGTGGAGTTCGCGCGTCGCCTCCCGCAGGAACAGCCAGCGCGGGTGGTTGGCCGCCTCGGACGGCACCGGTTCGAGCCCCACCAGCAGCGCCCGTCCCATCCGGTTCATCGCGTGGACGTCACCGCGCGAGTCGATGACGATCGCGGGAACCTGGAGGCCGTCGAGCATCGTCCGCATGCCCGCGTCGACGGGCGTGACGCACAGCTCGCCGGGCTTCGGCTCCGCGACTGACGACCGGACGAGGTCGTGCAGGTGCAGCCGCTCGACCTCCGCCAGCCGCAGCGCGCGGGCGATCGCGTCGAGCACCTGGTCGGACGGCTGCAGGGGCCGCCCCTGCTCCATGCGGGCGTAGTAGTCGAGGCTCACGGCGGCCAGCATCGCGACCTCTTCGCGCCGCAGGCCCGGCACGCGGCGCCGGCCGCCGGCCGGGAGGCCCACGTCCTCGGGCCGGACGCGCGCCCGCCGGGTGCGCAGGAACTCTCGCAGCTCACCGTTCTTGGCCATGCCTCAACGGTAAGCGCCGGGCGCCCGGCTTGGGTGGGTCTGTGCGTCCGAGGTCGGCGCCGTCACTGGTGAGGGCAGTGCACGGGCCGCAGGCTGGGCGCATGACCACCATCACTCAGACCTCACCGCTCGGCGGCAGGACCGTCCGGCGCGTCGGCTTCGGCGCGATGCAGCTCGCCGGCCCCGGGGTGTTCGGCCCGCCGGACGACCCGGCCGCGGCCCGCGCCGTGCTGCGCCGCGCCGTCGAACTCGGCGTCGACCACATCGACACCGCCCAGGTCTACGGTCCCGACGTCGTCAACGAACTGATCGCCGAAGCGCTGCACCCGTACCCGGACGGCCTCGTCATCGCCACCAAGGCCGGCGGCGCCCGCGACGGGCAGGGCGGCTGGGTCAGGGCGTCCCGTCCGGAGCAGCTGCGGGCGACCGTCGAGCAGGACCTGCGGACCCTGCGGCGCGAACGGATCGACCTCGTGAACCTGCGGCTCCAGGTCGGCGGCCCCGAACCGGACGCCGTTCCGCTCGCCGAGCAGCTCGGCACCCTGACCGAGCTGCGCGACGAGGGCAAGCTCGATCTCATCGGCCTGTCGACCGTCTCGGCCGAGATCGTCGAGGCCGCCCTGGAGACCACCCCGATCGCCGAGGTGCAGAACGCCTACGGCATCGCGAACCGCACGGACGAGCCGGTCCTCGACCTCTGCCGCGCGAACGGCATCGCCTACGTTCCCTACTATCCGCTCGGCTCCGCGTTCACCGGCGGCCCTCAGGCGCTCGCGGCCGACCCGGCGATCGCGGACGTGGCCGCGAAGCACGGCGCCTCGGCGTCGCAGATCGCCCTCGCCTGGCTGCTCGCCCACTACGACCGCATGCTGCTGATCCCCGGCACGAGCTCGATCGCCCACCTCGAAGAGAACCTGGCCGTCGACGCCATCGAGCTGGACGACGCCGACCTGGCCGTCCTGGACCGCGTCGCCCACGTCGCCGCCCCCGGCTTCTGACGGGCGGCGGGCCCGCTAGCCGCAGAGGCGGGCGGTGTGGAGGCCGTCGTCGGTGGCGGCGAGGAGCGTGCCGTCCGGGGCCAGCGCCAGGTCGTTGACCGGGGCCGGGACCTTCACGAGATGGGACGGGGCCAGGGCCGCGGCGTCCCAGGCGAGGACGGTGTCGGGCTCGTCCTGGAGGGCGGCGGCGACGATGAGGCGGCCGCCCGCGAGGGACGCCGCGACCTGGTCGCACGGCCCCGGCGCCGCCAGGACCGCGAGCGCCTCGCCGTCCAGGCCGCTGACGCGCAGCTCGGCGGGCCCCGGCTGGACGAGGACGAGCCCGTCGGGCGACGGCGTCAGCACCGCGTACCCGCCCGGCAGCGCCGCGATCTCCTCGCCGCGCTCGACGTCCAGGATGCCGACCGCCGCGTCGCCGGGCAGGCCGATGAGGGGGCCGGCGGCGGGCGCGGCGTGCAGGATCCAGCGGTCGATGGCCGTCCGGTGGCCGAGCCAGACGGTGAACTCGGTCAGCCGCTCGCCGGTGAGGGCGTCCCACACGACCACGCTCGCGTCGCTGGCGGGGCCGAAGACGGTGACGACGGCGGCGCGCCCGTGGTGGACGGCGAGGCCGAGGAGGTCGGGCTGCCCGTCGAGCACGGCCTCGTGCCCGGTGGCGAGGTCGTGGACGTGCACGCGGTCGCGGTACGTCCAGGCGACGGTGGGGGCGCCGGCGGGGGCGCCGAACGCCCACGCGGCGGGGTCGGCGGGGAAGCCGGGGAGCAGCGCGCCGAGGGCGGCGGCGGCCGCGAGGTCCCAGAGCTGCCCGGCGTTCGCGCCCCGCGCCGCCCGGGACGTGAACGCCAGCGGCGCGCCCTCGGCGGTGACGGCGACGCCGTCGAAGCATCCTTGCGCCAGCGGCTCGGCCAGCACGCTTTCCGGCATGCGACGGAGAGTAGGACACGCGGACGCTGCGTTCCACGGACTTGCGGAAACTCGGTTCCCCGGTGACGTTTCCGCGCCCCGGAGCGCTGTCATCGGGCCGGGCGCCGTCATCAGACCGGGCGCCGTCATCGGGCCGGGGTCAGCCGGCGTCGCGGAGCCGGGCCGCGGCGTCCTCCGGGGAGACGTCGTTGATCCAGGCGGCCATGCCCGACTCCGACCCCGCCAAGTACTTGATCTTGTCGGGGGCGCGGCGGATCGAGAAGAGCTCCAGGTGCAGCCGGAGCAGGTCGTCGCCGGCGGGCGCCTGGTGCCAGCCCGCCACGTACGGGAGCGGGGTGCCGTAGAGGGCGTCGCAGCGGCGCAGGAGGTCGCGGTAGAGGACGGCCAGCTCGTCGCGCTCCCCGGCGTCCAGCGCGGTGAAGTCGGGCACGTGGCGGTGCGGCATGAGGTGCACCTCCACGGGCCAGCGCGCGGCGGCCGGGACGTAGGCCGTCCAGTGCTCCCCCGCCAGCACGACGCGGCTGCCCGCCCGCTCGGCCTTCAGCACCTCCTCGAACAGGCCGGGCCGCGCGGCGGCCGCCGCCAGCATGCGCTCGGTGCGGGGCGTGACGAACGGGTACCCGTAGATCTGGCCGTGCGGGTGGTGCAGGGTCACGCCGATCTCGACGCCGCGGTTCTCGAACACGTACACCTGCCGGACGCCGGGCACCGCGGCGATCTCGGCGGTCCGGTCGGCCCACGCGTCGACGATCGTCCGGACCCGCGAGACCGGCAGCCGCGCCATCGAGGCGGCGTGGTCGTCGGTGAAGCTCACGACCTCGCATCGCCCGGCGCCGCGAAAGCGTTCCACCCCGTCGATCTCCGGCGGGACGGGCGGGGTGCGGACGTCGAAGGACGGGAACCGGTTCTCGAACGCCACCACGTCGTAGGACGGGTCGGGGATCTCCGACGCGGGCCCGCCGGGGCACAGCGGGCACTGGTCGGCGGGCGGCAGGAACGTCCGGGTGTTGCGGTGCGCGGTGATCGTGACGCGGTCGCCGGTCAGCGGGTCGCGGCGCGTCTCGCACACCGGCTCGACCGGCGCGAGGCCGCGCGGGTCCGGGACGGGTTCCCGGCCCGGCTCCTCGTCGTAGTAGACGATCTCGCGGCCGTCGGAGAGCCGTGCGCGTGTCCGGAACATGTCCCGGGCAGCCTACCGCGCCGGGTGATCACCCGGCCGGGGCGCTCGCCGGGTTCTGGTCCCGGTGCACGCTCAGCAGATGCCGCACGAGCGTCGTCAGCACCTCCTTGCCGGAGGCGCGCTCGCGGACGTCGCACAGCACGATCGGGGTGTCGGGGCGCAGGTCGAGCGCCTCCCGGATCTCCTCGGTCGCGTAGTCGTAGCCGTCGTCGAAGCAGTTCACCGCGACGACGAACGGCAGCCCGCGGTTCTCGAAGTAGTCGACGGCGGGGAAGCAGTCGGCGAGGCGGCGGGTGTCGGCGAGGACGACGGCGCCGAGCGCGCCGTAGGACAGCTCGTCCCACATGAACCAGAACCGGTCCTGGCCGGGCGTGCCGAACAGGTACAGGATCAGGCCGTCGCGGATCGTGATGCGGCCGAAGTCCATCGCGACCGTGGTGGTGGTCTTCTGCTCGACGCCCGCCGTGTCGTCGACGCCGACGCTCCGGTCGGTGAGCAGCTCCTCGGTCTGCAGCGGGCGGATCTCGCTGACCGCGCCGACCATGGTGGTCTTGCCGACGCCGAACCCCCCGGCGACGAGGATCTTCACCGCGACCGGCGCCGCCGCGCTCCCCGCCGGAGCCCCGCCTTCTCCTCCCGCTGCTTCGGTGCGGGGGGACGAGCCCCCGCTCCCCCCGGCGACCGCGCTCGGGCCGGCGTTCGCCGCGGACTCAGAGGGCTTGGAGACCATGGAGCACTTCCCTCAGCAGACGTTCCTTGGAGAGCGGGCTCTCCTGTTGGGGACGGGTGACGGTGATGAGCCGGTGGTGCAGCAGATCGCCGAGCAGGACGCGCACCACGACCAGCGGCAGCCGCATCCGCGCCGCGATCTCGGCGACCGGCTGCGGCTGCACGCACATCTCCAGGATGTCGAGGTGCTCGGGGCCGATGCCGGGCGAGCCGGAGCGGGGCCGCGCCGCGGTCGTCACGATCGTGATCATGTCGAAGTTCTCGCGCGTCGCGGGCCGCGCGCGCCCGCGCGTCAGCGCGTACGACCGGACGATCGGGCCGGCCTCGTCATCGAGCCATTCGCTGCCAGGACCGGTCATGGCCCGTCACGATTCCTCGTTGTCGAGGGCCTCGGCGCGGCCGCGCCGGGTGCCCTGCTGGATGGACGACATCATCGACCGCAGCTCCTCGGGCGACCGGATCGGGCGGCGCGGCGCGGCGGGCCGCGGCGAGGTGACGGTGGGGTCCTCGCGCAGCTGCGACGCCATGTTCTCCTGCCGGACGCGGCGCGGCAGCGGCGGCCGGGAGCCCGTCCCCGCCCCGTCGGCGGGCCGCCGCCTGACCTCCCGCGGCGAGCGCGGGATGCCCGGCTTGGCGGGCGGCGCGGCGGACGCGGGCGGCGCGGGGCGCTCCGGCTCCGGCTCGGGTTCCGGCTGCGCCGCGGACGGCGGGTCGCCCCACGGCGACGGCGCCGGCGTGGACGGCTGCGGAGGCACGATCCCCCACGCCCCGCTCCCCAGCGGCCCCGGCGCGGGCTCCTCGAACACCGGCATGGGCCCGGTCCGCGCGCCCGCCGGCTCCTCCGCCGGCGGCGCGGGCGGAGGAGCCGGCGCCGCGGCGTGGCGCCCCGCCGGGAGCCGCAGCACCGCGCCGCCGCCCGGTTCCGGGCGCGGCTCGCGGGGCCGGCCGCCGACCACCGAGCCGACGGGGACGAGCGCGTCCTCCGCGCGGCGGGTGGTGAGCGCGGGCGTGCCCGGCGCGGTGTCGCCCTCGTCCGGCACGACGAGGGCCTCCGGCAGCAGCACGATCGCGGTCATGCCGCCGTACGGGGACGTCCGCAGCGTGACCTTGATGCCGTGCCGGCGCGCGAGCCGGCCGACGACGAACAGGCCGAGCTGGGCGCTGTCGGACAGGTCGAACTCGGCGGCGGTGGCGAGCCGCTCGTTGGCGGCGGCGAGGCTCGCCTCGTCCATGGACAGGCCGCGGTCCTCGACCTCCAGCGTGAAGCCGTGCGAGACGGCCTGCCCGTGGACCTGCACGGTCGTGTGCGGCGGCGAGAACACGGCCGCGTTCTCGACGAGCTCGGCGAGCAGGTGGATGACGTCGGCGACGGCGGGGCCGACGATCGCGGCGCGGGTCATCGGGGCGACGTTGACCCGGGTGTAGTCCTCGACCTCGGACGCGGCGGCGCGGGCGACGTCCACGATCGCGACGGGGCTGCGCCAGCCGCGGCCGGGCGCCTGCCCGGACAGGATGATCAGGCCCTCGGCGTGCCGCCGCATGCGGGTGGCGAGGTGGTCGACCCGGAACAGGTCCTCCAGGTCGTCGGGGGTCTCGATGCGCCGCTCCATCGCGTCCAGCAGCTTGAGCTGGCGGTGCAGCAGCGTCTGGCTGCGGCGGGCGAGGTTGACGAACACCTCGCTGACGTTGCGGCGCAGCGTCGCCTCCTCGACCGCGCCCTGGATCGCGGTGCGGCGGGCGGCGTTGAACGCCTCGCCGACCTGGTCGATCTCCCGGGTGCCGAACGCCAGCGGCGGCGCCTCGGCGGCCACGTCGACCTCCTCGCCGCGGCGCAGCCGGCGGATCACCCCGGGCAGCCGGACGTCGGCGAGGTCGATCGCCTCGCGGCGCAGCCGGGCCAGCTCGCGGATGACGGACCGGGCGACCCACACCGCGAGGACGAGCGACGCGGCGACCGCGACGAGGCCGAGCGCGCCGGCGAGCACGACGCGGGTGATGATGCCGTCCGCGATCGGCTCGGCGCGCTTCTCGGCGCCCGCGGACACGGCGAGTTCGAGGCCGCGCAGCCGCGTCAGGTTGGAGTCGGCGGTGGTCTTCCACAGCACCCCGGCCTCGCCGGAGCGCTGCACGCGCCGCGGGGTGGCGACGAACCGGTCCTCCAGCGCGCGCAGCCGGCCGTACTCGGGCATCCCGGCGACGCGCTGGTAGTAGGCCCGGTCGGGGTCGCGCAGCTCGGCCGCCGCGTACCCGTAGAGGGCGCGCTGGGTGCCGACGAGCTTGACGAACCGGGAGTGCTCGGCGGGCGTCATCCGGCCGGCGGCGAGCGCGCCGGCGAGCAGCGCGTCCTCCTGCGCGAGGACCTCGCGGGCGCGCGCCAGCGACGCCTCGTTGCGGGCGTCCTTGGCGACCTCGGAGTTGTCGAGGGTGGCGAGCGAGCCCTGCAGCGCGCCGACGTCGCCGAGCAGCGTCGTGTAGTCGGCGAAGGCGCGGGTCCGGTCGGTGCGGCCGGTGTCGATGGCGCGGCGCCGCTCGTCCAGGCCGTCCAGCTCGGCGAGGATCTTGCCGGCGAGGCGCTGCGCGTCGCCGGGGGCGACGCCGCGCACGGCGCCGGACTCGGCGAGCCGGCGGAACAGGTCGGCCTGCCGGTCGGTGACGAGCCGGCCGGACTCCATCGCGGCGCGGTCGCCCTCCGCGCGGCTGCCGAGGTACACCACCGACAGCCGCCGCTCGGCCTGCAGCGCGCTGCCGAGCGCGCCGGACGGGTACCCGTAGTGGTCCTGGACGGTCTTGACGTGCCGCAGGTTGAGCCCCTCGCCGAGGGCGATGCTCGCGGCGAACGCCCACAGCACGCCCAGGGAGACCACCGAGACGGTGACCATGAGGACGACCTTGAAGCGGATGGAGCGGAATCGCGCTGCCTTGGGGGTCCGCCGGTGACCGGCGGCTGAGTCCGTGGTGGTGCGGCCTCGTTTTGGCACTGCGGCTGAACTTTCCCTCGGGCGGACGGCTTGCGGGCTGGCGGGTGTCGGGGACGGGGTGTCGGGGTCGCGGGCGGCCGGAAGGCCGACGAAACGGACAGGGCCGCGATGCCGGCCGGGACGCCCGGAACGGTAGGAGAGCCTAGGACGGAGCGCCGCCGTGTGTCGACAGTTTCCGGATCATCACGTTTTGTGTACACAGACGGCAGCAAATACCCCTACGATGCCTCAGCGTGATGGATCGTTCTCGCCACGCGACGAATTCCGGCCGGTCACCCGTCCGAACGCGCAGGTCACGGATCGTGCTCGCCGCCGCCGCGCTCGTCACCGCGGCGGCCCTCGGGGCCGGGTGCAGCGACGCCTCCGGCGCCGCCGCGCCGCCCGACGTCCAGATGATGCGCACGCTCGGCACCCCCGAGGGCCGGCTCGACCTCGTCGCCTGGACGGGCTACGCCGAGGACGGCTCCAACGACCGGAAGGTCGACTGGGTCACCCCGTTCACGAAGGCGACGGGCTGCCGGGTGCACACGAAGGTCGCCGACACCTCCGACGCGATGGTGGCGCTCATGCGGACGGGCCGCTACGACGGGGTCTCGGCGTCCGGCGACGCGTCCCTGCGGCTCGTCTACGGCGGGCTGGTCGCGCCGGTCAACACGGGCCTTCTCAGCAACTACGACGACATCGCCGCGTACCTGAAGAACCAGCCGTACAACTCCGTCAACGGGCAGATGTACGGCGTCCCGCACGGCTACGGCGCCAACATGCTGATGTACCGGACGGACAAGATCCTGCAGCGCCCCACCTCGTGGAGCGTGGTGTGGGACGAGAACTCCCCCGCCGCCGGGCACGTCGTCGCCTACGACTCGCCCATCTACATCGCGGACGCGGCGCTCTACCTGAAGACCCACCGCCCCGACCTGAAGATCACCGACGTCTACGCGCTGGACGAGGAGCAGTTCCAGGCGGCGGTCGACCTGCTCAAGCGGCAGCGCCCGAACGTCAACCAGTACTGGTCGAACTACCTGGACGAGCTCCAGTCGTTCAAGAGCGGCTACAACTACGCGGGCACCGCCTGGCAGGTGACCGCGAACCTGGCGCTGGCGGAGAAGGCGCCGGTGGCGACGACCATCCCGGAGGAGGGCGCCACCGGCTGGTCCGACACCTGGATGATCTCGTCGAAGGCCCAGCATCCGACCTGCATGTACAAGTGGATGAACTGGATCACCACGCCGAAGGTGCAGGCGGAGGTCGCGCAGTGGTTCGGCGAGGCGCCCGCCAACCCGAAGGCGTGCCGGTACACCGCCAAGGGCTTCTGCTCGACGTACCACGTCGGCGACCCCGAGTTCTACCGGCGCCTGGCGTTCTGGAAGACGCCCGCGAAGGACTGCGGCGACGACCGCGGCGACAAGTGCGTCCCCTACGACCGCTGGGCCCAGGCCTGGACGCAGATCAAGGGGTAGCCGCGGTTCAGGAGGCGGGCTTCATGGCGTAGCAGTAGTTCGACTTGCCCTTGAAGTAGTGGCGGGCCCGGCCGTCGCCGTACCGCCACTGGCAGCCGCCGTCGAGCTGGGCCGCCGACAGCTTCATCGTGTCGCCCTTGCGCTTGATGCAGTACGCGCCGGGGCTCGGCGTCTCACGGTACTCGACCCACTCCCAGCCGAGCTTCACGCAGTACTCGGTGAAATGCCCGGGGCCGAGTTCCACCCGCGCGAGCTTCGGCGCCCGCGTCGGTGCGGTCGACGGCGCCTTCGACGGGCCCGCCGACCGTGACGGCGCCCCCGAAGCGCCCGGCCGCGACGGGCCGGCGCTCGGGCTCGTGCTCGGGCTCGGCGACCGCGTCCCGGCCCCGCTCCCCGCCTCGGCCGGAATACCGGGCTGCGGGGCGCCGGGCCCGGCCGACCCGTTCACCGCGACACCCTCGTCCCGCTTCACCGGCTCGTCGCCGGAGAACCACACCGCGCCGAAGACGACCGCGACGACGGCGGCCACCGCCGCGCCGCCCCCGATCAGCGCGGCCTTCGCGCGCCCGCCTCCGTGCGGTGCGGTGACCGCGTCCACCCGTCCGGCGACGGGCGGCGGTGCGGCGGGAGGGAGCGGCATGGCAGGAGGGGGCGGGGGCGTGCGGGCGGCGTTCTCGCTCGCCTCGGGAGGGGCGGCCAGTGGGGTCGGAGGCAGGAGGGCCGCCGCCGGGACCGGCGGACGTAACGTCCCCGGCGGCGGCGGGGACGGCGCGCGCCCCGGCCGGACGAGCCGGTCCAGGACGGCCTGCGCGGACGGCCTGCGCTCCGGGTCCTTCGCGAAGCACTCGGTGAGCAGGCCGCGCAGCGGCTCCTCCACGCCGGTGAGGTCGGGCTCGGAGTTCGCGATGCGGTTGAACACGACCGGCACGGACTCGTTGCCGAACGGCGGCCGCCCGGTCGCGGCGAACGCCATCGTGGACGCCCACGCGAACACGTCGGCGGCCGGGGTCAGCTCGCCGGGTTCGAGCTGCTCGGGCGCCATGTAGGCGGGGGTGCCGACCGCGCGGCTGACCATCGTCTGCGCGCCGGACAGCGCCCGCGAGATGCCGAAGTCGATGACGCGCGCGCCGTCGGCGCCGATGAGCACGTTGTGCGGCTTGAAGTCGCGGTGGACGACACCGGCGTCGTGCAGCGCGACCAGCGCCGTGGCGGTCGCGATGGCGAGCCGGTCGAGGGCGCTGCCGGAGCGGGGGCCCTGCTCGGCGACGACCCGGCTGAGCGGCGGCCCGTCGACGTACTCGCTGACGATGTAGCGGCGGTTCCCGGCCGCGCCGGAGTCGAGGACCTGCGCGGTGCAGAACCGCGCGACGTGCTTGGCCGCCTCCAGCTCGCGGGTGAACATGTCGAGCGCGCTCAGCGTGCCGAGGTCGCTGCTCAGCTGCACGTGGAACAGCTTCACCGCGACCTGGACGCCGTCGTCGCCGGTGCCGAGGTAGACGACGCCCTGGCCGCCCTCACCGATCCGCGCGGTGAGCCGGTAGGCACCGATCTGGCGCGGGTCGTCCGGTTCGAGGGGCTGCACGCCCAGCAGTGTAGGCGGGTCAGTGATCGCGCCGGGTCATCATCCGGACGAGCGTGAGAAGTTCGGCGGCGGCGTCCGGAGCCGCGCCCGCCAGGTGGGTGCGGGCCGCGACGAGGAGCGTGTCGGCGTGCGCGGCGGCCCAGGCGCGGGCGCCGCTGGTCTCGATGAGCTCGGCCGCGCGGGCGGTGTCGTCGCCGGTCAGCGGCTCGTCCTGGAAGTACAGCGCGGCGAGTTCGGCGCCGGCGGGCGTGCCGGACGTCAGCGCCGCCACGACCGGCAGCGACTTCTTGCGGTTGCGCAGGTCGGAGTGGACGGGCTTGCCGGTGACGGCCGGGTCGCCCCAGATGCCGAGCAGGTCGTCGGCGAGCTGGAACGCCAGCCCGACCTGCTCGCCGAAGGCGCGCATCCGGGCGGTCTCGGCGGTGGTCGCCCCGCCGTACAGGGCGCCGAGGGCGCAGGCCGCGCCCATCAGCGCGCCGGTCTTGCGGTTCGCCATCGTGAGGCACTCGTCGAGCGCCACGTCCGTGCGCTCCTCGAAGGCGAGGTCGGCGAACTGGCCCTCGACCAGGTCGAGGACGGACCGGGCGAGGACGCGGACGCCGTGCCCGACCGCCGGGGAGTCGTCGGCGGCGAGCGCCTCGTAGGCGGCGGCGAGGAGGGCGTCCCCGGCGAGGATCGCGCCGCTCGTCCCGAAGACCGTCCAGGCGGTGGGGCGGTGCCGGCGGGTGAGGTCGCCGTCCATGACGTCGTCGTGCAGCAGGGAGAAGTTGTGCGCCAGCTCCACCGCGACGGCGGCCGGCAGGGCGGCGTCCGCCGTCCCGCCGGCCGCCTCCGCCGCCAGCAGCGCCAACGCGGGGCGGACCGCCTTGCCCGCCGGGGCCGCGGCGGGCCGGCCCCGCTCGTCCCGCCAGCCGAAGTGGAACTCGGCGATGCGGCGGGCCGTCTCCGGCATGGCCCCGACCGCGTCCCGCAGGGCGGGATCGAGCAGGCCCCGGCTCCACCGCAGGATGTCGGCCGCCGACCGGGCGCGCCGGTCCGGGCGGTGGTCGCATCCGATGACGGCGGGGTCGTCCTTCCAGGCGGGCACGGCGGGCATGGCGGTCCTCCCCTTTCTTCGGCGGGCGATCGGCTAGCGGGCGATCGCGCTAGCGGGCGATCTCGACGTTCTCCAGGACGCCGAGCGCGTCCGGGACCAGCACGGCGGCCGAGTAGTAGGTGCTGACCAGGTACGTCAGCAGCGCCCGGTCGCCGATGCCGGCGAACCGGACCGACAGGCCCGGCTCCACCTCGTCCGGCAGCCCGGTACGGCGCAGCCCGATGACGCCCTGGTCCTCCTCGCCGGTGCGCAGCACCAGGATCGAGCTGGTCCCGGCCGGGGTGATCGGGATCTTGTCGCACGGGTAGATGGGGACGCCGCGCCACGCTTGGACGCGGCGTCCCTCGACCTCCACGCAGGACGGGTACACCCCGCGCCGGGTGCACTCGCGACCGAACGCGGCGATCGTCTTGGGGTGGGCGAGGAAGAACCGGGACTTGCGCCGCCGCGACAGCAGCTCGTCCATGTCGGCGGGGGTCGGCGGGCCCCCACTGGTCTGCAGGCGCTGCCGCAAGTCGGCGTTGTGCAGCAGCCCGAAGTCGCGGTTGTTGACGAGCTCGTGCTCCTGGCGCTCGCGCAGCTCCTCGATGGTGAGCCGGAGCTGCTGCTCGACCTGGTCCATCGGCCCGTTGTAGATGTCGGCGACGCGGGCGTGCACGCGCAGCCTCGTCTGGGCGAGGCTCAGCTCGTACTCGCGCGGCGAGGTCTCGTAGTCGGCGAACGTGGCGGGCAGGACGGGTTCGCCGTCGTGCCCGGACGCCACCTCGATCGCCGCCTCGCCGTGCCGGGTCTGCGGCGGTGGCGGCGTGTCGCGGTACTCCTCCAGGTGGGTGCGGAGGGCCTCGGACCGCTCGGTCAGCTCCTCGATCGCCGGGCGGGGCAGCGTCAGCACGATGGTGGGGGTCAGCGCGCGGAAGGTGTGCGGCCACTCCTCGTCCGCGCCGAGCAGGGCGCGGTCGCCGAAGAACCGGCCGTCGGCGAGGATGCCGACCCGGGCCTCGCCGCCGTACGTGCCGGGGCCGGCCTCCTCGACCTTGCCGTGCGCGATCAGGTGGACGCCGTCGAGCGGCCGCCCGGCCGCCGCGATCGTCTCGCCGGGCTGGTACTCGTGCTGCTCGAACCGCGCGGCGAGGCCGTCCAGCACCTCCGGCTCGCCGAGGTCGCGCAGCGGGGGCAGCTCGGCCAGCTCCGGCGGGAGCACGCGGACGTCGGCGCCGTCGTTGACGAACGTGACGATGCCGTCGCCGAGCCGGTAGGTGAGCCGCCGGTTCACCCGGTAGGTGCCGGCGTCCGCCCGCACCCACGGCAGCAGCCGGAGCAGCCACCGCGGGGTGATGCCCTGCATCTGCGGGACGGACTTGGTCGTCGTGGCGAGGTTGCGGGCGGCCTGCGTGCCGAGGGCGAGCCGCTCGCGCGCCCCGGCGGGCCCGGCCGCGCCGGCCGGGCCGTGCTCCGTGGTCGGCTCCGTCACGCGTCGGCACCGCCGTGCGCGATCTCGACGGACTCCAGCATGCCGAGCGCGTCCGGAACGAGGACGGCGGCCGAGTAGTAGGCGCTGACCAGGTAGTTGATGAGCGCCTTCTCGTCGATCCCCATGTACCGGACGGACAGGCCCGGCTGGTACTCGTCCGGCAGCCCCACCTGGTGGAGCCCGATTACGCCCTGCGCGGCCTCCCCGGTCCGCATCAGCAGGATGGAGCTGGTCTTGGTCTTGCTCACCGGGATCTTGTTGCACGGGAAGATCGGCACGCCGCGCCAGCCGGGGACCTTGCTGCCGCCGACGTCGACGCTGCCGGGGTAGACGCCGCGCGCGCTGCACTCGCGGCCGAACGCGGCGATCGCCTTCGGATGCGCGAGGAAGAACGCGGGTTCCTTCCAGACGAGGGTGAGCAGGTCGTCCATGTCGTCCGGGGTGGGCGGGCCGGAGCGGGTGTGGATGCGCTGGGACAGGTCGGCGTTGTGCAGCAGGCCGAAGTCGCGGTTGTTGATGAGCTCGTTCTCCTGGCGCTCGCGCAGCGCCTCGATGGTCAGCCTGAGCTGCTGCTCGACCTGGTCCATCGGCTCGTTGTAGAGGTCGGCGACGCGGGTGTGGACGCGAAGCACGGTCTGCGCGACGCTCAGCTCGTACTCGCGCGGGGACGCCTCGTAGTCGACGAACGTGCCGGGCAGGACCGGCTCGCCCTCGTGCCCGGACGCCACCTCGATGGCCGCCTCGCCGTGCGCGTTGCTCGGCCGGTCGGGGCTCGCCCGGTACTCGTCCAGGTGGGCCTGGAGGGACGCGGACTGGCCGAGCGTCTCCTGGAAGTCGGCGTCGTTCATGCTGAGGACGGTGCACGCGGTCACGGCCTTGACCGTGTGCTCCCACGTCGGCTGCTCCTCGCCCTCCTCGGGCGCGAGCAGGGCCTGCTCGCCGAAGAAGTCGCCGTCGGCGAGGGTGCCGAGGACGGCGTCGGCGCCGTACTCTCCCGCCCCGATCCTGCTGAGCTTGCCGTGCGCCACCAGGATGACGCGGTCGACCGGGCGGCCGCGCTCCACGATGACGTCGCCGGGCTCGTACTCCTGCTGGGTGAACCGGCCGGCGATGGCGTCCAGCGTCAGGTCGTCGTCGTAGCCGCGGAGCGGGGGCAGTTCGCCCAGCTCGCGGGGGATGACCCGGACGTCGGCGCCGGCGGTCACGAAGGTGACCCGGCCGTCGCCGAGGGTGTAGGTGAGGCGCCGGTTGACCCGGTAGGCGCCGCCGGACGCCTGGACCCAGGGCAGGAGCTTCAGGAGCCACCTGGAGGTGATGCCCTGCATCTGCGGGACGGACTTGGTCGTGGTCGCCAGATTCCGTGCCGCCGCGGTACCGAGGCTCAACTGCTCCTGCTGCTGTTCCGTCACGTCCACACCACCGATTCGTCGAAGGTCCGTCATGATGAGCCGTCTTCCGGCCAACGGTGACGCTACTGAACGTAATTGTCGCATCGCAATGAGCCATCGGATTGCCGGAACGCCACAGAACTCGCACTGGCACGCCACTGCCCGAATCCGGCGGTGCGCACCGGCTGGCTAGGGTGAGCCCCGGCAAACCAGGATCTTCCACACAAGCGGGTGACATGGGACGACGCCGCTACCGCAGGCTCCTCGTCGGGCCGGACGCCTACCGCTGGCGAGTCGGGCACCAGCACACGCGGGACGGGCGGCGCCTGCTCGACTGCCGCGAGACCTTGCTTCTGCGCCAGGAGGGACGCCCCGGGCGGATCAACGTCGTCTTCCGCGAGGGGCCGGGGCGGATCGTCCCGGACGGCGGCCCCTACACGCACAGCGGCAGCGTGTGCCGCGCCGAAGACGAGACCATGCTCAACCTGCACCGGCCAAGGGTCGTCCGTGCGCTGCTCGACGTCGCCTTGGGACGAGGTGAGGACTTCTGGTCGAGCGCCGAGATCGACGGCTGGACCATCATCGACGCCGTCTACGCCCACCTCGCCGGTAAGTCGCGCTACCTCGTCCAGCACGACTACGGCATGGGCGGGCTCTGGTGGTGGGTGTGGGCGGACTCGGCGGAGGAGATCCTCGACGCATGCGCCGAGGTCGAGGTGATGGACGACCCGGACGTGATCCGGCGCGTGCGCTCCTGGGGCGACATGGAGGAGGTCGTCCTCGACCGCCTGGCGCCGGATTCGGCGCTCGCGCACCTGCGCGACCAGCGCTCGTCCTACCGCGACGACCCCGGCTACGGCGAGCTGGCCGGCCACGACGCCGTCCACCTGCGGATGCCGGACGAGGAGGACGAGCGGGTCGCGTGGCTGATGGAGATCGGCCGGGACGGGCGCTGGACGCGGCAGGTGGAGATCCGGCCCGGCGAGCACCCCGTCCGCTCCAGCGCGGACGACTGGCCGATCAACCCGCCGCTCGACCTCTACGACCCGCGGTACCTCCCGTACCGGATCAGCGCCGCCGAGTTCGAGAACGCGTGGGAGAAGGCGCGCCCCGAGCAGTAGACCGCACGTCCGGACGACCAGCGGTTTTTACCCTCAAGTAAGGTTTCGCCGCAGGTCAGCGCGGTGCCGTGTGAGGCACATCACCCGATGTGCGGGCGTGGTCAAGGAAAGACCTACCGCATCCTGGTGTTGTAAGAGGTGAACAGCAGGCCCGGTCAGGACGGGCCTGGCGAACCGGAGGGGAGGCTCCCAGTGACCACAGTCTGGACGGCACTGGCCATCGAGACGGCCACCGCACTGGTGATCGCGGCTTCGCTGGCGGGCTGGGCCCGCCGGCACTTCCGCCGCGCCCGCTGAGCGGCCGCGCACACCACGCGTCTCACACCCCGCGTCTCACACCGCCCCGGAACTCGCCGGTTCCGGGGCGCGCTCGTTCCCGGCCTTCTCGATCGGCACCCCCGCCGTCTCCGGGATCTTGATGATCGGCACCAGCGCCACCGCCGCGGCGATCATCAGGTAGTACGCCGGGACGTAGTTGGAGCCCGTCACGTCGATCAGCGACCCGACCAGCACGGCCGCCGTCCCGCCGAACAGCGACGTCGAGATGTTGTAGCCGATCGCGAACGCCCCGTACCGCACCCTGGTGGGGAACATCGCCGGGAACGTCGCGCCGATCACCGCCAGCATCAGCACCAGCAGCCCGCCGACGATCGCGTACCCGGCCGCGACGCCGAGCTTGTTCTCGGTCTGCATGAGCGCGAACGCCGGCCACGCCAGCACGATGTAGCCGATCGCCGCCGTCAGCAGCAGCGGCTTGCGGCCGATGAGGTCCGACAGGTGGCCGAGCGGCAGGATCACGGCCATCATCGCGAACTCCACCCCGATCGTGATGAGCTGCGCCGTGTCGTCGTTCATCTTCAGGAAGTCGACGAGGTACGACGGCATGAACGTCAGCAGCGTGTAGTCCGCGACGTTCAGCAGGAACACGATGCCGATCAGCATCGCGATGACGCGCCAGTAGTGCTCCAGCGTCTCCTTCAGCGGCGACTGGGCCTTCTTGCCCTCCTGCTCCATGGCCTGGAAGGTCGGGGTGTCCTCGATCCTCGTCCGGACGTAGAGGCCGACGAGGCCGAGCGGCAGCGCCACCAGGAACGGGATGCGCCAGCCCCAGCTGTGCATGGCGCTCTCGCTGAGCGCCAGGTCCATGATGAACACCAGGCCGGCGCCGAGGATGTAGCCGGTCAGCGTGCCGAACTCCAGGAAGCTTCCGAAGAACCCGCGCCGGTGCGTCGGCGCGTACTCGGCGATCATCGTGGCGGCGCCGCCGTACTCGCCGCCCGTCGAGAAGCCCTGGATCAGCCGGACGGCGAGCAGCGCCAGCGGCGCGGCGATCCCGATCGTGTTGTAGTCGGGGAGGATCCCGATCACGAACGTCGAGCCCGACATCAGGATGATCGTCGCGGCCAGCACCCGCTTGCGGCCGAGCTTGTCGCCCATCGGCCCGAAGAACAGCCCGCCGAACGGACGGGCCAGGAACGCCGCGGCGATCAGCGCGAACGAGCGCAGCGACGCGCTGCCCGCCGCCTCCTCCGGGAAGAACTTCGTGCCGATGATCGCGGTCATCACCCCGGCGCTGAACACGCCGAAGTCGAACCACTCGATGCAGTTCCCCATCGCGGACGCGATCACGGCCTTGTGGACGGCGCCGGTGCCGCCCCGGTCCGCCGGCAGGCTCGCACCGGGGTCGGCCGGTCCGTCCGCCGCGGCGCCGGCGCGCTCAAGGTCGTCGTTCACGCGCTACCTCTGCCCGAAGATCGGCAAAGCTAACGCCGGGTCACGGCGCGACCGCTCAGCGCAAGAGGCGCCTCACGCCCTCCCGGACCTGTTCGCCGCGCCCTTGGACGCCTTCGGCTTCGCCGGGCGGGTGTCCTCGGCCTCGTCCTCCTCGTCGGGGAGCGTGGGCAGGGCCGTGGTGGGCTGGTCGTCCAGGACCTCGCCGGGCAGTTCGTCGGTGCGCCCGGGGTCGCCGTCGAGCAGTTCGTCGAGGGTGGCGGTGCGGTTCACGTCGCCCGCCGGCTCGTCCTCCAGGAGGTCGTCCTCGGGGATCGACACGAGCGCCTGCGTCTCCACCGACTCGCGGGTGATCACGCCGCTGGCGAGGACGTTGTTGCGGTGCCGCAGCATGCCGTTCTCGCGGAGCAGGTTGTCGACGTCGGAGCGGGCCCGCGCGATGCGCCGGCTCAGCCGGACGTGCACGAGGAACCCGCCCGCCGCCGCGCCGAGGATGAACCCGGAGACGGGGAGGCCGACCGCGGTCGGCGCGAGCGTGGCCACCAGCGCGACGGCGACCAGCGCGACGACCACGGCAAGCGCGACGAAGTGCTCCTCCATCCAGTCGAGGACGGTGTTGACGCGCTTGGGGATCCTCACTCGGCGACTCCTCCACTCGGCTCGGTGGCGCCGGCGCGCGGCGGTTCACCGGCCCCGCGACGCCGCTGTTCGGATGCACCGCCGGGGCTCCGCGGCCGGGACGGTCCGGGCGCGCACCCGCACCGGCGCGCCGCCCTGCAGCACCGGACGCGCCTCCGCCAGATGCTGACCGCGGCGAGGCCGTCCGAAACCCCAACCCTACGTGACGTCGGTCGCTGCGGGGGCGGGCGGCTCGCGCCGGGATGCGAACACCTGGTCGCGGCGAATATCGTCCATTGACATGAGCGAACACTTTGACGTCGTGGTCCTCGGCGCGGGCCCGGGTGGATATGTCGCCGCGATCCGGTCGGCACAGCTCGGGCTGAAGACGGCGATCATCGAGGAGAAATACTGGGGCGGGGTGTGCCTCAACGTCGGCTGCATCCCGTCGAAGGCGCTGCTGCGCAACGCGGAGCTGGCGCACATCTTCACCAAGGAGCAGCAGACCTTCGGGATCAACGTCGAGGGCACCGTGTCCTTCGACTACGGCGTCGCGTTCCAGCGCAGCCGGCAGGTGTCGGACAAGCTCGTCAAGGGCGTCCAGTTCCTGATGAAGAAGAACAAGATCACGTCCTATGACGGGCGGGGCACGTTCACCGACCCGAACACCCTGCAGGTCGCCCGCGCGGACGGCTCGTCGGAGACGGTGACGTTCGACAACTGCATCATCGCGGCGGGCGCGCACACCAAGCTGCTGCCGGGCACGTCGCTGTCGGAGCGGGTCGTCACCTACGAGGAGCAGATCCTCAGCTCCGAGCTGCCGGAGAGCATCGTCATCGCCGGCGCGGGCGCGATCGGCGTCGAGTTCGCCTACGTGCTGCACAACTACGGGGTGAAGGTCACGATCGTCGAGTTCCTCGACCGGATGGTCCCGAACGAGGACGCCGACGTCTCCAAGGAGCTCGCCAAGCGCTACCGCAAGCTCGGCGTGGACGTCCTCACCTCGACCCGCGTGGACGCCATCGACGACTCCGGCGAGAAGGTCAAGGTCACCGTCACCGGCAAGGACGGCGCCCAGCAGGTCATCGAGACCGACAAGGTCCTCCAGGCGATCGGCTTCCAGCCGAACGTGGAGGGCTACGGCCTGGAGAAGGCCGGCGTGGCCCTCACCGACCGCGGCGCGATCGACGTGGACGGCCGCTGCCGCACGTCCGTCCCGCACATCTACGCGATCGGCGACGTCACCGCGAAGCTGATGCTCGCGCACGCCGCCGAGGCCATGGGCATCGTCGCCGCCGAGACCATCGCGGACGCCGAGACGATGGAACTCGACTACATCATGATCCCCCGCGCCACCTACTGCCAGCCGCAGGTCGCGAGCTTCGGCTACACCGAGGCCCAGGCCAAGGAGCAGGGCTTCGACGTGAAGACCGCGAAGTTCCCCTACAGCGCCAACGGCAAGGCCCTCGGCATGGGCGAGGGCGACGGCTTCGTCAAGGTGATCAGCGACGCCAAGTACGGCGAGATCCTCGGCGCCCACATGATCGGCCCCGAGGTCACCGAGCTCCTCCCCGAACTGACCCTGGCCCAGCAGTGGGACCTCACGGTCAACGAGGTGGCCCGCAACGTCCACGCCCACCCCACCCTGGGCGAGGCGATGAAGGAGGCCGTCCACGGCCTGGCAGGCCACATGATCAACCTCTGAGTCCCCCACCCCGGCGGGGGGGGGGGCCCCCCCGCGGCCCCCCCCCGCCCCGCCCCCCGCCCCCCCCCGGCCGGGGCCACACGGGGGGGGGGGGGGGGGTGTTTAAACGGACACCGGGG